>JAYSVA010000260.1:0-1574 GCA_043718785.1 Hyphomicrobiaceae bacterium | reverse complement strand
GCTTCGCGAAGTCGTCGCCAGCGTGATAGCTGGAGCGGGTCAGCGGTGAGGATGCGACCAGCAGGAACCCCTTGGCGGTGGCCATGCGGGCGTAGGATTGGAACTCGTCGGGTGTCACGAACTCTTTCACTTCGGCGTGTTTGCGGGTTGGTTGCAGGTACTGGCCGATGGTGAGGAAATCGACCTCGGCGGAGCGCATGTCGTCCATCACCTGCAGCACCTCGTGGCGCTGCTCGCCGAAGCCGACCATGATGCCCGACTTGGTGAACATCGTTGGGTCGAGCTCCTTCACGCGCTGCAGAAGGCGGAGTGAGTGGAAATAGCGCGCACCCGGCCGGATCGTCAGATAGCGCGATGGTACGGTTTCGAGGTTGTGGTTGAATACATCCGGCTTGGCCGCCACCACGATTTCGAGTGCGCCGTCCTTGCGCAGGAAATCTGGCGTGAGGATTTCGATGGTGGTTGTCGGCGTGGCGCGTCGAATGGCCAGGATGACGTCGGCGAAGTGCTGCGCGCCGCCGTCCGCGAGATCGTCGCGGTCGACCGAGGTGATGACCACATGCTCAAGACCGAGCTTGGCGATAGCGGCGGCGACGTTGGCGGGCTCGCTGGTGTCGAGTGGTTTCGGAATGCCGGTGGCGACGTTGCAGAAGGCGCAGGCGCGGGTGCAGGTATCGCCCATGATCATCATGGTAGCGTGCTTTTTGGTCCAGCATTCGCCGATGTTGGGGCAGCCCGCCTCCTCGCAAACGGTGGCGAGTTTGTGCTCGCGAACGATGGCTTTGGTTTCGGCATAACCGGAGGACGTCGGCGCTTTAACACGAATCCAGTCCGGCCTAGGCAGCACGGCCGTGTCTGGTTTATGCGCCTTCTCAGGGTGGCGGGGCCGGTTGTCGATGATCGTTACCATTTGGCCCGCTTTCGAGGGGTCCAGGCCTCAGGCCTGGTCAGGGGAAGTTTGAAGGGGCGGACCGCCCCTTCAAGTGCCCGAAGGGCCATCACGCCGCGCGGCGCTGACTTTGATCGGCCCACTCGATTTTCGATGTCGGCTTGCTCGCTTCGGCCACTGTCTCCGGCACTGTTAGCATATCACGAACTGGCACCGGCTTGTTAGCGACTTGCGCGCGTGTCATGGGCGCACCGAACAGGGCGGCAATCCGGTTGGCACTTTCGATCTGCTGCGCCCAGGCCGTCTGCCAGAACTCAACCGTGACGTTGGCGAGGTCGCCGGTGTTCTTGCACTGCCGGGTTTTGGCGGTCACATCCATCATGGCCTGCGTGCGGCGCGTGCTTAAATTGACCATTTCCTGGGCAGCTTGGCGGTATGCGGTGACGGCAGGTGTTGCAGGAGGGGCGAACAGCTTAAACGACGCGAGAAACAAGCTCGTGATGGCATCGACCGATGGATTAGACGCGGATGGTTTTGAAGGTTGGCTGTTGACGTCTGCCATACTCATCACTCCTTGGTTGCGGTTTACTCCGCCGCAAAGAACGGACCGAAAACATTATTGGATCACTGGTCTTCTGCCAGCTAGCGTTTGACATACTCTGAGCGCTGCAGTTTCGCAATCAGG
>JAYSVA010000259.1:0-3522 GCA_043718785.1 Hyphomicrobiaceae bacterium | reverse complement strand
GAGGCTGCTAGCGCCGCCGCTAGTCCTGCCGGGCCCGCGCCAACCACCACGACTTCAGCATGGGCATGGCGATGGGTATAGCGGTCTGGATCGGGTAGTTCGGGGGCGGTGCCGAGACCAGCGGCGCGGCGGATCACCGGCTCGTACAGCGATTTCCAGAACGCCTGTGGCCACATGAACGTCTTGTAGTAGAAGCCGGCCACAAAAATCGGGGCGAGCTTATCGTTGATGGCGCCGATATCGCGATTGAGCGACGGCCAGTGGTTCTGCGATTTGGTCACCAAACCGTCGAACGCATCGACCATCGTTGCGCGGTTATTCGGATCGCGCCGCGATCCGCCGCGATCCACATCCAGCAGCGCGTTGGGCTCCTCGGAGCTGTGCCCGAGGATGCCGCGCGGGCGGTGATACTTGAACGACCGGCCGACAAAATGGATGCCGTGTGCCAGCAGCGCCGAGGCCATCGTATCCCCAGCAAAAGCGGTGATCGGGCGGCCGTTGAAGCGCATCAGGATCGGCTTGCTGCGGTCGATGCGGCCGCCAGTAGGTGTGCGAAAGGGATGGCTCATCGTGGTTTGGCCTCAGTCGAACCGATTGACCCATCCGCCGGGAACAGCAGCGGTTTCGGCGTGCCCATTTTGTAGGTCGTCATGATCTTATCGTGGACAGTGTCCCGCACAGCATTGAACCAGCGCTGACAGCCGTGGGCGTGGTTCCAACGCTCGGCGTGGGTGCCACGAGGGCTGCTCCGGTAGAACAGGAACTCAGCCCAGGCCTCGTCGGAAAGTTTGGACGGGTCTTCGGCGCGTGCGATATGCGCCTCGCCGCCATAGCGGAACTCGATTTCGGGGCGTGGTCCGCAATGCGGGCAGGGGATCAGCAGCATGACTTTATCTCTTCAACTAAACCGCAGGTCCGTAGGTTGGGTCAAGCCATCTCGCGCGACCCAACTTTACACGGGTGGTTGCAAAGTCGGGTCGCGCAAAAGCTTGACCCAACCGGCAAGTTAATGCGCCACCGCCGCCGCCGCAGCTTCATCGATCAGGCGACCGGTCTTGAAGCGGTCGAGCGTGAATGGCGCGGCGTACGGATGCGGCTCATCGCGGGCGATGGTGTGGGCGAAGACGTGGCCGGAGCCGGGCGTGGCCTTAAAGCCGCCGGTGCCCCAGCCGCAGTTCACATACAACCCAGGGATCGGCGTTTTGCCAATGATCGGCGAGCGGTCCGGCGTCACGTCAACGATGCCACCCCAGTTGCGCAGCATGCGCAGGCGGCGGAACTCCGGCACAAGCTCACAGATCGCGTCCAGCGTGTGCGCGGCGATATGGAAGCCGCCCTGTTGACTGTACGAGACATATTGGTCGGTGCCAGCGCCGATCACCAACTCGCCCTTATCGGACTGTGACAGGTAGGCGTGGATGGTGTTCGACATGACGACACATGGGAAGATCGGCTTCACCGGTTCCGATACCAGCGCCTGCAGCGGGTAGCTCTCAAGCGGCATACGCAGACCCGCCCGTGCCATCACGACGCTGGTGTGACCGGCAGCGACCACGCCGACCTTCTTGGCGGCGATGTAGCCCTTGGTCGTCTCGACCCCGGCGATAGCCCCGTCCACCGTGCGACGGAACCCGGTCACTTCGCAGTTCTGGATGATGTCGACGCCGAGTTTGTCGGCACCGCGCGCATAGCCCCAGGCGACGGCGTCATGCCGGGCGACGCCACCGCGCCGTTGCAAGGCCGCGCCGATGACGGGATAGCGCACCGACTTTGAGATGTTCAGCGGCGGGCAGAAGATTTTCGCCTCCTCCGCCGACAGCCATTCGTTATCGACGCCATTCAGCCGGTTGGCGTAAATGTGCCGCTTCATGCTCTGCACGTCATGCGTATTGTGCGCCAGCATCATTACACCGCGCGCCGAGTACATGACGTTGTAGTTGAGATCTGCTGACAGGCCTTCCCACAGCTTAACCGCATGCTCGTAAAGCGCTGCACTCTCGTCATACAGATAGTTCGAGCGGATGATCGTGGTGTTGCGCCCGGTATTACCGCCGCCAAGCCAGCCCTTCTCGATCACTGCGATGTTGCGGACGCCATGCTCCTTGGCGAGATAATACGCCGTGGCTAGGCCGTGCCCGCCGCCGCCGACGATGATCACGTCATAGCCCGTGCGTGGCTCCGGCGAGCGCCATTGCTTCTCCCAGTTCTGATGACCGGTCAGCGCATTGCGCGCGAGGGAAAGGATGGAGAATTTCACGGATGCATCCTGAGGTTATGCTGATTCCGGGCTTTGCGCCTCGATCTCAACGGTGTTTGCTGCAAAATCGATCAGCAGCAAATGCGGTGTGAGTAATGCGGTTCCTATCAGGGCTACTGGATCGTCGTCGCGGCGCATCACCGGCTTGTTTGGACTGACGATCAATTCGATACTGCGCGGCGTTCCCATCCACATTATTGAGCCGCGTCCACCAGTCATTTTCTCGACGATGTCACCGGCAAGATTGGCATCAATTTCAGTGGCGTTCACCTGAAAGCCAAGGGAGCGGGCGTCCTGTTCTGCCAACATAAGATGACCATTGAAGCCGGAGTCGACGAGTGCGAGAAACCACTCGCGGGTCGTGGTCTCAAGTCGTACGACCGGGCGTCCTAAATGATCAATACGACCGCATATTTTATACAACGCCTCCACCTCCGATAAAGATCGGACGGCCAATCTGGTGTATGAAGCCGAACGTCGTATTCACTCCAAATTTCTGGTCGAATTTGTCCATGGCCTCAAGGCGAGTGGGAGCAGTGACATACTCGCCATTGACTACGTTTATGACGAGTGCCGTCCCGTCAGGCAGTTTTGCCAGTTCGGATGCCAGACGTTTCAACCAGTAATTTCCTTCTTTGCTCACGAACTCATTGCGGGCCCGGCTTCGCTCGGGCTCGAACATCGGTGTCGAAAAGTCGTTTGCAGTTGCCATTTTTGGAACTCCTACTGCGCCTTGCCCTTTAATTTTACCTTGCCATTTCCCCCGCCCTTGCCGCCAACAATCATATGCTCCGGACCATAGGGGAAATTGGTAATGTTTTCAGCGCCTTTTTCGGTTACGATGAAGATGTCGTGCTCGCGGTAGCCGCCAGCGCCGGGTTTGCCCTCCGGCAGCATGATCATCGGTTCCATCGAGACGACCATGCCGGGCTTGAGTTCCGTGTGGCAGTCCTCGCGCAGCTCAATCCCGGCTTCGCGACCGTAATAGTGGCTGAGCACCCCAAACGAGTGGCCATAGCCGAACGAGCGGTACTGCAGCAGGCCCCACTGCCGGTACATCTCGTTCAGTTCGATCGCGATCTCCGAGCACTTCTTGCCCGGCTTGATCAGGTCGGAACCAACCTTCATGACCTCGCAGTTCTTGGTCCACAGATCCAGGTGAGCGTTCGATGCATGATCGCAGAACAGCGTGCGCTCGATGGCCGTATAGTAGCCGAAGATCATCGGGAAACAGTTGAGCGACAGGATATCGCCGCTCTCGATCT
>JAYSVA010000258.1:0-7816 GCA_043718785.1 Hyphomicrobiaceae bacterium | reverse complement strand
GTGGCGTCATCATCAACATGGTCGGCAACGCCGCGCAATCGCATGACCCCGAATACATCTGCGGCGTTGTCGGCAACGCGGCGCTAACGGCCCTGTCGCAATCGCTGGGCAGTGTCAGCCATCGCGATGGCATCCGCGTCGTCTCGATCAACCCGGGTCCGGTGGCGACCGAACGCCTCGTTGGTCTGCTCCGCAAGAAAGCCGCCGACCGCACCGGCAACGCCGACAACTGGTCCGAATTGGTCAAACCGCTGCCGTTCGGCCGCGCCTCCACCGCCGAAGAAATCGCCGCCATGGTCGCCTTCACCGCCTCCGATCTGTCCGGCTACACCAGCGGTGCCGTCATCGTCATCGACGGCGGCTTGTCGGCAAGGACGGATACGTTTTGAAGGGGCTGGCGCGGGTCTACCGTTCGAGTAAGCCGCCACGGATATTGTCGATGATGGGTTTGACCAAGTAGTTTGCGAGCGTGCGTTCGGTGGTGATGATGAAGGCTTCAGCGGGCATGCCGGCGATCATCCGCAGGCCCTTTAGTCTGGCCAGCTCAGCGTCGCTAAACTGCACGGCAGCGGCGTAGTACATCTGGCCGCTCTGCGGATCTCTCGTCATGTCGCGCCCGATGCGCAGCAGCGTGCCGTCAATCTCGGGTGTTGTCCGCTGGTTGAAGGCTGGGAACCGCACGCGCGTGGTCTGCCCCAGGTTGACTTGATCGATGTCCTGGAGATTGATGCGGATTTCAACGATGAGGCGATCAAAATCCGGCACGATCAGCATCAGTGCATCGGTCTGGTTGATGACGCCGCCAACGGTGTGTACGTTCAACTGATGCACGGTGCCAGTAATCGGGGCGCGGATGTCGACGCGCTTCAGCTGGTCTTCGGCACTGTTGCGGCGCTCCGTCAACTCGCCAATCCGGGTCTCGGTTTCGCGCAGTTCCTTAGCGACTTCGGATGCCAGCTCCTTGTCGATTTGCAGGATCTGCAACTCGGTCTCGGAGATCTTGCCAAGTGCTTGTGAATTCCGGGCGATGATCTCGCCAAGTGCCCCTTCCTTGGTGGCGATTTCGCGCTCCAGCGCGGTCATCCGGGTTTTCTGGACCAGGCCCTTTTTGTACAGGGGTAGCAGCACCTCATACTCGTCACGGGCGACGCGCAGTTGCGTTTCCGTCGCCTTGCGCTGGTCCTCTAGCCCTTTGATTTCCTGGCGATACTGGCCAACGCGCTCGGTCAGCTGTGCCTTCTGGCCATTCTTGGTGGCAAGGCGAGCTTGCAGCATTTGCCGTTCACCGCCAACAATGGCGGCGATGTCGGCGTCCTGCGCGGCGCGTGCTGCAATGTCGGCTGGCACGATCAGCACCGGCTTGTTGTCGCGTTCGGCGACCAGCCGAGACTGGCGCAAACGCTGGCCCGTCAGGTCATTGACGACGATGCCGAGATTGGCCCGTGCCGTCGTCTCGTCAAGACGGACAACAACCTCGCCTTCTTTGACATGTTGGCCTTCGCGGACGTTGAGCTGGCCGACGACGCCGCCGGTCGGATGTTGCACCTTTTTGACGTTAGTTTCGACCACAACGTTGCCCTGTGCGACGAGGGCACCGGGTAACTTGGCCACCAAGCTCCAGGCGGTGGCGGTGCCACCGAGCAAGCCGATGCAAACGGCAGCACCGAACAGGTGCGCGCGGATGGCATCTTGTGTGGCGGATTGGGCGGGCTGCGTTGACCGTTTCATCGAGTTTCCCTTCATCCTGCAATCACCGCGTCAGCGCGCTGAGCTGCCGGGTGTTTGATGACATTGTTAGAGTTCTTCAGAATTTTGCCGAATACTTCGTCGCGCGGACCGAACGCGACAACATCGCCGTTTTTCATCGCCAGGATCAGATCGACGGCTGCAACCGCGCTTGGTCGGTGGGCGATGACAATGGCGATGCCCTTGCGGGCCTGCACGGACTTGATGGCTTCAACCACGGAGGCTTCGCCTTCAGCGTCGAGGTTTGAATTGGGTTCGTCGAGCACAACCAGGAATGGGTTGTTGAACAATGCGCGGGCCAACCCCAGCCGTTGGCGCTGGCCAGCGGACAGGTGCGCGCCGCCCTGGCCAACACGGGTGTTGTAGCCGTCGGGGAAGCCGACGACATGGTCGTGGAAGCTGGCCGCTTTGGCTGCCGCAATGACGACGTCAGAGCTTACCCCCTCAGTGAAGCGGGCAATGTTCTCGGCGATGGTGCCCTCGAACAGCTGCACGTCCTGCGGCAGATAGCCGACGCTGGCACCGAGCGCGTCGGGGTCCCATTGGTCGATACTGGCACCGTCGAGCAGCACACGGCCGTTGAGTGGTGCCCAAACACCGATCAGCGCCCGGATGAGGGTGGTCTTGCCCGACGCGGACTGGCCGATGACGCCAAGCGCCTGCCCGGCGCGGACTTCGAAGTTGGCGCGTTTAACAATCGGGGTGCGTCCGCCAGGGGCGCCGACCGCGAGGTTTTCAACTGCAATCGACTGCGTAGGAGCTGGCAGGGTGAACACCTCCGGCTTGTCTGGATAAAAGCTCAGCAGTTTTGCCAGCCGGTCGTGCGCATGACGGGCCGAGACAAAACCTTTCCAGGCGCCAATGGCCTGATCAATCGGAGCCAGCGCGCGTCCGCTGAGAATGGTGCCTGCGATGATGGCGCCTGAGGAGATTTGGCCCTTGATCGCCAGATACGCACCCAGCCCGAGCATGGCTGACTGCAGGATCATCCGCACGGTTTTCGACACCCCGGCGATGCCCGTCGTGACGAAAGTGACGCGCCGCTGCATCGTCATGTACTGCGCATGCTTGGCCTGCCAACGTGCCGCCATCACCGGACGCAACCCCATCGCCCGCAGGGCCTCGGCGCCACGCTGACTGGCATCGGCGGTTTGGTTGCGGATGGATTGCGCCTCATTGGCCGCGTTCGTGGGTTCTTTGCTTTTGTGGTCGGTCAGCCACGTCAGAACGATCAGGATCAGCGCACCGATGACAGTGGCCGCAAACAGCGACCAGTGCAGCAGAAACAGAAAGATCAAGTAGATCGGCATCCACGGGATATCGAACATGGCGACGGGGCCAGGACCCGAGACGAAGCTCCTGATGGCATCAACGTCGCGGAACGGCTGCATCGCCTCGTTCTCGCCCCGCTTGATGCGCAGCGGCAGGTCGATGACGGCTTCATGCACCTTGGGTGTGACCTCGTCGTCGATCCGCTCACCGATCAGGCCGAGCACGCGGGTGCGGATGATATCGAGGCCGCCTTGAAAGAGAAACGCGGCGGTGGCAATCAACGACAGCAAAACCAGCGACGGGATGCTCTGGCTGCCCAGCACCCGGTCATAGACCTGCATCATGAACAGCGAGCCGGTCAGCATCAGCACGTTGATGATGCCGCTGATCAAAAACAGCGACATGGCCGCTGCACGGCATGACTTGAGAACAGTGGACACCGGGGAAGCGGGGGCGCGTGTGTTGCTCACGTTGTACTCACTGAAATGGTGGCGACAAATAATAACTCAACGATGCAAGCAGACGATGCAAGTAACTGACCAAGTGGCGACGCGCCTTGTGCCGACCACCGGCCAGAAGTGGGACGACCAGATCGGCTAAATCCCGAAACCTTTTACTGATCATTTTGATTGCGTCGTGACAGCCTACGTCGTCATACTGCCGAAACTAGGCCTGATCGACTATGGACCTAGGTCGGTGTCTGCAGATTGTGGGCCACGTTGCGGGTTGAAACAGTTGTCCGCGCCGCAGCTGTCTTGCGTCAAAATCGAACATTTGTAGGGAGCGCGCTGGGTGCAGCTTTGGTTCGGTGCAGGCCGATACTTGCAAACGCACACCCGGAAATGACACAACGTTCAAAACCCAGGTTGCGCAATATCTTAGGTGTGGCTGGGGAACTGACACACTCGCTTATAGATACTGCGAGAGGGCGCTTGCCATGGCGAAGTTGATCTCGTTCAAGTCGTTTCTGCAGACCGGCGTGCTCGGACCGATCCGGCTTGGTTTGACGCTGCGTCAGGTGGCGCAGTTGATGGGCACGCCCGGCACCTGGATCGACAATGGCACGCTGCCGTTCCCGAACTATTGGGGTTACGGCTGTCTCGAGATCAATTTTTCCTGGCCACAGGGCGGGGTCAAGGCGGATCAGCCGGATATGCAGCCGGTGGTCGACTGGTTCCAGATTGAGGCGGGTGGGAGCCTGACAGGTGACAGCGAAATCATCAAAACCGGTGGCGGTATCGCCCTGCAGTTTTCGGAAGGGGCGCATTCTTATTCCAACGACTTTGGCGACGCGCTGATCCTGACGCTTGACGGCCTCAGTGGCACCAGTCGGCCGGCTGAATTTTTGGTGGCGCTGATGACCGATTGCCCTGATTTGTCGGTCCGGATCGATCGGACCCGGGGGGCAGAGTACTACGGCGTGCACATTCTGAATGGACCGATCAACATGATCTTCAATTTCTGGGATGATGAGGACGACGAGGACGTCAAGTTGGCGCGGACCGATGCTGAAGTTGCACACTTGGTGCAGGCGGCAAAACTCGACAGCATCTATTCTTACAGTGACCCCGGGTTGTACGACGCGCCCCATTCCGCCACAGAACGGCGGCGGTTTAGCGCTGCGGCGTTTCTGGCGGCGGTGCGGGCCAAGTCGAATTGACGGGCGCGTTGCGCGGCATGCGCAGTGGGGCCGTAGAAAAATAAAACAACGTTCAAAAAACACTTGAACAACGTTCAAATGTGTGTCATGGTCTCATTGTGAACAATGTTCAAATCAGGAGAGTGCCATGTTTGCGTTATTTCTGAAGTCTGGCTGGAGCCGGGTATCGAACTGGGTTGTGGATCGGGCGCTGGGATCGTTGGCACGCGTATCGGTGCTGACGGCCGACCATGATATGTGTCTGCTGTTGCGAGTCGAAGTGCCGCGTGGTGGCCTGTCGGCCACCCGCAGGTTGAGCCAGGACGACTGATCGGACGACTGATCGGGCTGCCGAATAATTTTTTGAAAAATCGTACAAAAAGTTATCCCCGCCTGTTTCCACGCCCTTATTGTGCACGTCTGACTGTTGCCCAACTGATTGTTGCTCACGCAACTAATGCGCTGAACTGGAGCCTTGCCTATGTTTCAATCCCTGCTGACATCTCGACGGTTTTTGCCGCTGTTTATCTGCCAGTTCCTGTCGGCACTGTCGGACAACTTCGTCAAAAGCGCGCTGTGCCTGCTGATCCTGTTTCGCCTTGGTGCGGAACATGGTCCGGGCCTCGTCTCGTTGGCCGGGGCGGTGTTCATCGCGCCGTATTTCTTCTTGTCGGCAATTGGCGGGCAGTTGGCGGATGCGCGCGATAAGGCGTGGGTGGCGGAGCGACTGAAGCTGGTGGAAATCGGCGTCGCGGTGCTAGCGTCCATCGGATTTTTGCTGGCGACGGATTACATCGAGATTGCGGTGCCGGTGCTGTTCGTGGCGTTGGCGGGTTTCGGTATCATCGGCGCGCTGTTTGGCCCGGTGAAATACGGCATTCTGCCGGATCATCTGGAAACCCAGCAGCTGCCAGCCGGCAACGCGTTGGTTGAAGCTGCAACCTTCGCGGCCATCCTGCTCGGCACCATCGCCGCCAATTTCGCGTTTCCCGACGATGCTGGCAAGGCGCATGACGGCTCGATGATCATTCTGGTGACTATTCTGGCGCTGGCTGTTGCCTGCTGGGTGGCGGCTAAAGCAATCCCCGCCACCGGCATCAAGGCGCCGGGGCTGGTCATCAACAAGAACCCGCTGACGTCGACCATGACGTTGCTGGGTGAACTCAAGGCTGACCACCGGCTGTGGGTTGGCGGCCTGATTACGTCGTGGTTCTGGGTTGTCGGCACCATCGTGCTGACGCTGCTGCAGGTGCTCGGCAAGGTGCATTTGAACGGCACCAAGGACGTCATCACGGTGATGCTGCTGATGTTCACGGTCGGCATTGCGGTTGGCTCGCTGGTGGCGGCGAAAGCCAGCCACGGTCGGCCGAACCTGGCGCTGGTGCCGGTGGGCGCGTTCCTGATGGGCGTGTTCTGCCTCGATCTCGCGTGGTGTGTATGGTCGACGGAGGCCAGCGTGCTGCCGCTTGGTGTCAGCGAATTCCTGAGCTCGCCGTGGGGGCTGCATACCGGCTTCGCGCTGTTCGGCCTCGCCGCTGCGGGTGGCCTGTTCATCGTGCCGTCGTTTGCGGCGGTGCAGGCCTGGGCACCGGAAGACCGCCGCGCCCGCGTGATTGCGGCCTGCAACGTGCTCAACGCTGCATTCATGACCGTTGCCAGCCTCGCCTTGGCTGGCCTGCAGGTTGCCGGTGTCAGCCTCGGCTGGCTGTTTGCCGGGCTGGGGTTCGCCTGCCTAGCGGCGATGGTGCTGGTGTTGCGGGCGTGGGGCCGCGACGGCATCCGCGATCTCGCGCAGTTCCTGTTCAAGACGTTCTTCGGCCTTGAAGTGAAGGGGCTTGAGAACCTGCCGAAACCCGGCGTTCGTGCCGTGATCACGCCGAACCACGTCAGCTATTTCGATGCGCCCGCATTGTTCGGCCTGTTGCCCAGCCATTCGGGGTTTGCCATCGATACCGGCCAGGCCGCCAAATGGTGGATCAAACCGGCGCTGAAGCTCGTCAACGCTCAACCGATTGACCCGACGAAGCCGCTGGGTATGCGCAACTTGGTGCAGTCGGTGAAGGATGGCCAGACGCTGGTGATCTTCCCGGAAGGCCGCATCTCCATGACCGGCGGCCTGATGAAGGTCTACGACGGCTCGGCGATGATCGCTGACAAGGCGGATGCGGTGATTGTGCCGGTGCGGATCGACGGGTTCGAGCGCTCGGCCGGGTCGTTCCTGAAGCCGAGCCAGACCAAGAAGCAGTGGTTCCCGAAGACCACCATCACGATTTTGCCGCCGCGCAAGTTGAGCGTCGATCCGGCGCTGAAGGGCAAACACCGCCGCATGGCCGCGGGGGCGATGCTGGCTGACATTATGGTCGATACGGCTGTCGCCACATCGGACATGAACCGGACGCTGTTCCAGGCGTTGGTCGATGCGAAAGCGACGAAGGACACCGGCAAAATCATGCTGGAAGATCCGATGGGCACCAAGCTGACCTACAAGAAGATGATCGTGGGCGCGCAGGTGCTGGGGGCCAAGCTGACCGGCTACGCGCCGGTGGGGGCGGCCGTTGGTGTGATGCTGCCGAATTCGGCGGGCGTCGCGGTGACGTTCTTTGCGCTGCAGACGATTGGCCGCGTGCCAGCGATGATCAACTTCTCGGCCGGTCCGCTGAACGTGCTGGCGGCGTGCAAGTGCGCCAAGGTCGACACGATCCTGACGTCACGGGCATTCATCGACAAGGCGAAACTCGGCGATCTCGTCGCCAAATTGGTCGAGGCCAAGCTCAACATCGTCTACCTCGACGATATTCGCCCGACGATCACGCTAGGCAACAAGCTCGCTGGTTTGCGCCAGGGCATGCGCCCGCAGGTGGTGCGCAAGGCCGATGCCCCCGCAGCGATCCTGTTCACGTCAGGCTCGGAAGGTACACCGAAGGGTGTGGTGCTGAGCCACAAGAACATCCTTGCCAACGTCATCCAGACCTTGAGCCAGATCGCTGTCAACGGCGACGACAAGGTGTTCAACGTGCTGCCCGTGTTCCATTCGTTCGGGCTGACCGGCGGCCTGATGATGCCGCTGTTTGGCGGGGTGCCGATCTATCTGTACCCGTCGCCGCTGCATTACCGCATCGTGCCGGAGCTGGTGTACGGCTCCAACGCCACCATCATGTT
>JAYSVA010000257.1:0-7818 GCA_043718785.1 Hyphomicrobiaceae bacterium | reverse complement strand
GTCTGCGCCTCCGGGCCCGGCGCATGCTCCTTCACCATCAGTTCCCTGAACGGCGAATGCCCGACGATGTTCCGCCCTTGATGCATGGCCGCTAGCAGCACGCGCTGATCAATCTCGGCTGCAAGGTAATTGGCGATGATCTCCGGCTTGACGTCCGCCTGCGGTGCGGTGATGCGGATGTGCCCTCGTGACTCCGGCCGCAACTGGCAAACTGAGACGATGACGCCAGGATAGGTGTGCAGGCCCTTGCCCGGGCCATCACCCGACAACGGAATAAAGTGGAACTGAATATCCGGCTCATCCAGATCCGGGGTAGACTTGGTAAATGCGCCGACCACGCCTGCACCAATCGTCAGGATGCCCTGCCGCCGAAAAACGTAGTTGAGCCCCGCCTGAAATTGTAACCACCGGCTGTGCCAGACGTCATTGAGCGAACCCTGACCGGACATCTCGTACATCATGCGGGCTTGATAATGGTCCTGCAGGTTCTCGCCGACGCCCGCCAGATCATGCACCACATCGACGCCCGCCGCCTTCAGCACAGCGGCTGGCCCAATGCCGGAAACCTGCAGCAGCTGCGGCGACCCGATGGCACCGCCCGACAGGATCACCTCGCGCCGGGCCACCACCCGCATATCCTGGCCGTTGCGGGTGTAATCGACGCCGGTCGCCCGCCGCCCGTCCAGCACCACGCGTTCAGCTGCAGCCCCGGTGATGATCGACAGGTTGTGGCGCTGCTTGATCGGGTTCAGATACGCCACCGCCGTCGACGACCGCCGCCCCTTCTGGTTGGTCAGCTGGTAATAGCCGACCCCCTCCTGACTTGGGCCGTTGAAATCCGTCGTCGGCGGCACGCCCGCCGCAATCGCCGCCAGCCGGAACGCCTCGCAGACCTGGTTCTCCATCCGCACATCGGAGACGCCCAGTGGTCCGTCGGCGCCATGCAGCTCATCTGCGCCGCGCTCCTGGTTTTCGGCGCGCTTGAAGAATGGCAGGCAATCCTCGAAAGACCAGCCGACGTTGCCGAGCTGTCGCCAGTGGTTGAAGTCGGCAGCTTGGCCGCGCACATACAGTAGACCGTTGATGGCGCTGGTGCCGCCGAGCACCCGGCCGCGTGGCCAGTTGAGCATGCGATTGCCCAAATGCGGCTCCGGCCCGCAGCCGAACTGCCAGGTGATGCTGGGGTTGAGAATGTTGCGATAATAGCCCGCCGGAATGTGGATCCACGGGTTAAGGTCGCGCGGGCCCGCTTCCAGCAAAGCCACGGTGACCTTTGGGTCCGCCGATAGCCGGTTGGCCAGCACGCATCCGGCCGAACCCGCACCGACGATCACGTAATCAAATGTCTCTGCCGTCCGCATGGGGCCCCGCCTCGCTGTCCAGCCCGCATCATTGCGGAACGCAACGCGCGGTGTCCAGAGGCCGCGCACGCAACAGGCGCATGGCACCAGTCATCACCACGCGGCACGGAAATTGCCACTTATGCTAGGATGCCGTTGCAACTGCAGTGGCCACAGTTACGAGTTAGGCCTCATGGAACAGCAGCGCCCTGAACCGACGCGCGGCGGGGATTACGGTATGGATCACGCACCCGAGTCGACACCCCCGCCAACGTTGGCGGAGCAGCCTCCGGTTGCCCCGGCACGGCCGCTCTGCGTCGATCTTGATGGCACGCTGATCCACACTGATTTGGCGGTTGAACACCTGCTGCAACTGCTCAAGCGCAACCCGTTGTTTCTGTTCCTGCTGCCCTATTGGCTCTGGCAGGGGCGCGCCGTTTTGAAACGCGAGATCGCCAAACGTGTGCTGTTCGATGCCGCCGAACTGCCCTATAACGAACCATTCCTGGCCTTTCTGCGCGAACAAAAGGCCCAAGGCCGCAAACTGGTGCTGGCCACCGCCGCCGATCAGATCCAGGCGCAAGCTATCGCCGATCACCTCGGCCTCTTCAGTACCGTGTTCGCCAGCGATGGCCGAATTAACCTGAGCGCCGATGCCAAACGCCGACGCCTCGAAGAAATTTACGGCCGGGGCCGTTTCGACTATGCCGGTAATGCCAAGGATGACCTGAAGGTCTGGCCCGCCGCCGTCGATGCCATTGTCGTCAGCCCCGAACCCGGCGTGTTGGAGCAGCTGCGGACCCAGCGACCGATTGCACGGGAGTTCCCGAACCCGGCGCTGTTACCCGGCGCTTCGCCGTGGAAGCCCTACGTGAAGGCGCTGCGGCTGCATCAGTGGATGAAGAACGGCCTGCTGTTCATTCCCCTGGTGATGTCGCACAAGTTGTTTGAGGCGGGCCCGTTCGCTCAGATCTGCCTAGCGTTCCTGGCCTTCGGCCTGACGGCCTCGTCGGTCTATTTGCTAAACGACATGGTCGATCTGCGGGATGACCGCCGCCACCCGACCAAGCGCAATCGTCCGTTCGCCGCCGGAACCATTCCGCTCACACACGGCCTCGCAATGGTGCCGGTGCTGCTGGTGGGCGCGCTTCTGATCGCCTGCCTACTGCCGTGGCAGTTTCTCGGAGTGCTCACGGTGTACTTCGCGACAACACTCGCCTACTCGTTCTTCTTCAAGCGAACGATGCTATTCGACGTGCTGGTCCTCGCCGGGTTGTATACCCTCCGTATTGTTGCGGGTTCGGCGGCTTTGGCCATCCCCCGGTCGTTCTGGCTGCTGGCGTTCTCGGTATTCCTGTTCTTCTCGCTGGCGCTGGTGAAGCGCTATGTTGAGTTGCTGGAGATGGGCGACACCGCCAAATGCCGCGATCGTGGACGCGGCTACCGCGCGGTCGACCTCGAAACTCTGTCGCAGTTTGGCATCACCAGCGGCATGGCGGCGGTGCTGGTGCTGGCGCTCTACATCGACAGTTCCGTCAGCCAGAAACTGTATCGCAACCCCGAGATTATCTGGCTGTTGTGCCCGCTGATGCTGTACCTGATCTGCAGGTTCTGGATCCTGGCGCGGCGCGGCGAAATGCACGAAGACCCCATCATGTTCGCGATCAAAGACTGGCGCAGCCAACTGATCGTCGGCATCGGCGCTTTCCTGCTGCTGCTGGCGGCGATTCTATGAGCCCTGCCGACTACACGTCATGGGGACGGCTGCCGGGTCCGGCACATAAGGCACGCGGGCTGGTGAACCGTGCGGCGGCGCTGCCACTTGGATCGGGCGACCGTGCCTTGCCGTTCGGTAATGGCCGCAGCTACGGCGACAGCTGCCATTCCGATGGTGTGCTGCTCGATACCCGCGCCCTGAACGCGGTCCTCGCGTTTGATGCGGAGACTGGTGTGCTCCGCTGCGAACCGGGATTGCTGCTGTCCGACTTGTTCCGGGTCATTGTCCCTGCCGGATGGTTCGTACCGGTGACACCCGGCACGCAGTTTGTCACCATCGGCGGGGCCATCGCCAACGATGTGCACGGCAAGAACCACCATGCTAAGGGCACGTTCGGACGCCACGTGCTCGGTTTTGAGCTGGTGCGCTCGGACGGTTCCCGGCGCGTGTGCTCACCGACAACCCATAACGACCTGTTCAGCGCCACCATCGGCGGCCTCGGCCTCACCGGCTTGATCACCTGGGCAGAAATCCAGCTAATCCCGATCAAATCCAGCCTGATCGACCAGGAAATCATCCCCTTTGGCCGCCTCGACGAATTTCTTGATCTGGCCCGCCAATCCGATGCCGGGTTCGACTATTCCGTCGCCTGGATCGATAGCCTCGCGACTGGCCCCAACCTGGGGCGCGGGCTATTCATTCGCGGCAATCATGCCAGTGATCCCGGTCCGCTGGTGGCTGGCCCCGGCAAAGCTTGGATCAGTGTGCCGCTGACCCCGCCCCTGCCGCTGATCAACCGGCCGACGCTGAGCGGCTTCAACGCCCTGTACTGGCGCCAGACCATGGGCCGCACCAAACGTGCGCGCATCCCGTACACGCCGTTCTTCTACCCACTCGACGCCATCAGCGGCTGGAACAAGTTGTATGGGCCTAAGGGTTTGATGCAGCATCAGTCAGTGGTGCCGATGACCGATGGCATCGCCGTCATCCGCGAGCTGATCCAGCGCACCCAGCGCGCCCGCATTGGCTCATTCCTAACGGTGCTAAAAGTATTCGGCGACGTGCCGTCGCCGGGCCTGCTGTCGTTTCCACAACCGGGACTAACCTTGACGCTCGATTTCGCCAACTCAGGCTCTGCGGTGCACCACCTGCTCGATGACCTCGATGCAACTACTGTGGCGGCGGGCGGTCGCGTCAACCCGTACAAAGATGCCCGGATGTCGCCGGCAACGTTTGCTGCATCATTCCCGCACTATCAGTCCTTGACCCCGTTCATCGATCCGGCATTCTCATCCCGGTTCTGGACACGTGTCACAACGTCATAAATCTGGTCGAACCCCATACGCATGAATGATCCGTCTCGCTCTCAGCCGTTCTGGCAACTGGATACCTTCTCGAAGCGGTTGCTGGCGGCGTTCCTGGCTGGCCACGCGGGCCTATGGCTGCTGGTGCCGGACACCGCGCGAAAACTGTTGGTCGGCGACCGCGCGGGCGACCGCTGGAACGCGCTGACCGAGCTGTTTGCCAGCCCGACGCTTGACGCGGCGATGGCCACCATCTTCCGCATCGGCGCACCCGGCGACTGGATTATGTTCGCCCCCGCCTTCCGGCTCGGCGGGGCTCACGGCATCATTCTGCAGAATATCGTGTTGTATGCGCTGTCGCTGCTGCTGCTGTACCGGCTTTGCCTGATGCTGGTGGCACCTGCCACCGCATGTCTCGCCACGGTCGCTTGGGCGATATTGCCCGCGACGATCTTCCATCCGCATGCCCTGGTATCGGAAGGCATTGCCAACCCCTGTTTAATCGCGCTGGCCTATCAGCTAGCGCGGCTGGAGTTCGCCAACGAGACACGTTGGCGCAATCTGCTGCTGATCGGGCTGACGCTGGCCGTGCTGTGCTTCAGCCGCCACGTCTATCTGCTGCTGCCCATGGCCGTGGCCGCGTGGCTGCTGCTGTTCCGACCCCATGGGCTTGGCCGCCCCGTCAATACGCTGATCCCCACCGCCGGAGCGTTTCTGCTGGTCGGCGTGTGGGCGGGCATCTCGGCCATTGGGGCGGCACAGTATCCACTGGGCAAGAGCGTCGGTGGGCTTGAATCGAACCTGTATTTGCGCGCCGACCGGATGGCTGCGATGGGCCAAGTGCCGATGCCAGCCAACTATCTGGCCCGCACGCAAAACGGAAAAAACAAGAACACACTAGAACCCGCCGAGTTTCTGACGTTCGCCCGTCAGCACCCGCTGTTGTTTGCCAAAACCGCAGTGTCGGATGCCTTCAACTTGGCGGCCAATCCCGGCATGGCGATGTTGGCCGGGCGCTATCTAGGCCTGTTCGATTTAGGCGAGAAAAACCACCGCGATCTCAATAAATGGCGCGAAGCTCGCGAGCAAAGCGGACCGCTCGGTGTGTTGAAACTGCTGTGGACCACCTCGCCCGTTGGCTTCCTGTTCAACGCTGTTGGCGGCCTGCTGTGGGCCGTGTTCCTCAGCCTCGCCGCTTGGGGGGCCTGGGTGTTCGCGCGCGATCGCGAGCAGATGCCCGCCATCCGCTGGCTGCTGTTCGGCCTCGCCGCCTATGCCGTGGTGTTGACCAGCGTCACCGCCGGATACACCCGCTGGGACCACCGCTCCGGCATCGAATTCATCCTCGCCTTTTGGTTCGCCATCGGTGCCACCCAGCTTCACCGACTAGCTAACCGCGCTAGCTAGTAAGCTAACGATTGGTCGTGCTCGCCGCCAGCAAATCACCAGATAACAATACACTGCGCCCTAGGGAGATCGGAATAGCTGTTCCTTACGTTAACTGTCAGGCGATTAACCGCCAAATTGGCCAACATCGACTGAAGGATGGGCAGTGAAGCAGCTAGCGTCCAGTGCGCCCGTCCAACTCGTCTGGTTTAAGCGGGACCTCCGCAGCCACGACCATCGACCATTGGCAGAGGCAGCGCTGCGCGGGCCAGTGCTTCCGCTCTATGTGGTTGAGCCGGGCTTGTGGCGGCAGCCAGACGTAGCGGCGCGGCACTGGCAGTTTATCGCGGAATGCCTGCACGAGCTTACGGCCGATCTGGGCTATCGTGGACAACCGCTCATCACCCGAACCGGCGACATGATCGACATCCTCGAAAGCGTTCGGCAGAGCCATGGCATCGCCACGCTGTGGTCGCACGAGGAAACCGGCAACGCGTGGACCTTTGCGCGCGACAAGGCAGTGGCAGCCTGGGCCAAGTGGCATGCCATCCCGTGGCACGAGATCCCGCAGCATGGAGTTATCCGACGCCTTGCTAACCGCAACGGTTGGGCAGCCGCCTGGGACCGAAAGATGACCGAGCCGATGAACGCCGCTCCGGCTCGACTGCCGCCAATCGCCAGTATCGAGCGTCATCCTCTTCCGTCACTCACCGATCTCGGCTTGTCGCCGGATGGCTGCTCCGAGAGGCAGACCGGTGGTCGCAG
This sequence comes from Hyphomicrobiaceae bacterium, assembly GCA_043718785.1. GTDB lineage: Bacteria > Pseudomonadota > Alphaproteobacteria > Rhizobiales > Hyphomicrobiaceae > JAYSVA01. The sequence continues at coordinate 1,306 of JAYSVA010000257.1, read as the reverse complement.
CGCTGGCTTAGCCATGTTGACTAGTTTTCTTGATGGGCGCGGTCGGAACTACCGGCGTGAGATGTCCAACCCGTTGAGCGGGGCAACCAGCTGTTCGCGCTTGTCACCGGACCTGGCCTGGGGCACGGTTTCGATGCGGGAGGCGGCACAGGCGACCTGGGGGCGGTTAGAGCAGTTAAAAACTGACCCGTCACCAGATGGCCGGGCGTTACGCGAGTCGCTGTTGTCGTTCTCGGGGCGGCTGCACTGGCACTGCCATTTTATGCAAAAGCTGGAGAGCGAACCGGCGATTGAGTTCCGCGCGTTCCATCCGGCAATGCGCGGCTTGCGTCCGGAGATTGCCGATCCAGTCCTGTTAGCTGCTTGGGCTAATGGGCAGACAGGATATCCGTTTCTTGACGCGTGCATGCGCAGCTTAAATGCTACCGGCTGGCTCAATTTCCGCATGCGCGCGATGGTACAGTCGTTCGCCAGCTATAACTTGTGGCTGCCATGGCGTGACACCGGGCTGCATCTCGCCCGCCAGTTTACGGACTATGAGCCGGGCATCCACTGGTCGCAGGTGCAGATGCAATCAGGAACTACGGGCATCAACACGTTCCGCATTTACTCGGTGGTAAAGCAGGGCCACGATCAAGACCCGACCGGCGCGTTTGTCCGCCGCTGGGTGCCGGAACTGTCGGGTGTACCGGATCAGTTTGTGCAGGAACCGTGGGCCTATGATGGGGGAGGAACCATTATTGGGCGCACGTATCCGGAGCGTATCGTCGAACTCAAAGCCTCAACAGCTGCGGCGAAAGACATGATCTATGGCGCGCGACGGGCCGCTGGATTTTATGAGGCCGCCGACACTATCCAGAGCAAGCACGGCAGCCGGAAAAGCGGCGTTCCCATGCGTGGCGCAAAACCGACCAAGCGCAAGGCCGCAGTGCCCAGCACCACCCAGCTCAAGCTGGACTTATGACCGAAAAGCCCAAACGCTTTACCAAGTCGACACTGCCGAGCAAGCCGTGTGCAGCCTGCGGGCGACCGTTCGCATGGCGGAAGAAATGGGAGCGCGTCTGGTATGAGGTCAAATATTGCTCTGACCGTTGCCGGGCGGCAAAACCGAATCCGACTGTTAAGCTTCGCAATAAGTAGGGCAACGAGTTAATTTGCCGCCATCGAAATCAATGACCGGACGTGCGCAACGTCTAGACAATCAAAGGAGGGCTCTTCGCTGTTTCAAGTGGGTAGCCGCAAATCCAGTTTTCCGGCGATGAGGTAGGTGATGGCTTTGAGGTTGCGGAGCGAGCGGTAGCCGCGC
>JAYSVA010000256.1:0-21492 GCA_043718785.1 Hyphomicrobiaceae bacterium | reverse complement strand
CCGGAGATGACCATTGCGGACACGCCGATCAGTAGCGAAATCCGTGCGCCGTAGATCAACCGGGACAGGTAATCACGGCCGAGGTTGTCGGTACCAAGTGGGTGCGTCCAGTTGCCCTTGGGGTACCAAAACGGCGGGATCAGCCGCGCTTTCAGATTCTGCGCGTAGGGATCGTGTGGGGCGATGAGCGGGGCTAGCAGGGCGAGCGCGAACACGAACGCGATCAGGAACAGCCCGAACATCAGCCCCTTGTGGCGGCGCATGCGCGACCAGGCCGAGCGCCGGATCGGGGCGACTTCAAGCGGGGCGACGCTGGTTTCGATCAGGCTCATGCAATCCTCATTATGAGATCCTGAGGCGTGGATCGAGGAAGGCGTTCAGCAGGTCGGCGACCAACGTCAGCACCACGTACATCAGCGACAGCAGCAGCAGCACCGCTTGCGTTACCGGGAAATCCTTATGCGTGATCGACTGGTAGGCGAGATAGCCAAGGCCATCGAGCGCGAAGATGCTCTCAATGACGATGGAGCCACCGAGCAGAATGCCGAGCTGCACCGCCGCTAGCGCTACCACCGGCACCACGGCATTGCGCAGGCCATGTTTGAACACGACGCTGAACGACGACAGCCCTTTGGCCCGCGCGGTACGGATGTAATCGGAGTTCAACACTTCGATCAGACCAGCCCGCACCAGCCGCATGATCGGCGGCGTGACGTAGTAGCCGAGCGCGATGGTCGGCATGACAAAGTGCTGCCACGTGTCGGAGCCGGACACCGGCAGCCAGCGCAGGTGGATCGAGAAGATCATGATCAGGATCAGCGCGAAGAAGAAGTTCGGCAGCGCTTGGCCGGCCACCGCCAATGTCAGCGCGAACCGGTCAAAGATGCTGCCCTGGTAGACGGCGGCCAGCACGCCGAGCGGGATCGAGAGGGCGAGCGCGAACAGGATCGACGAGGTGCCGATGATGAACGTCACCGGCAGTTTCGAGGCGATCAAACTGGCGACGCTGGATTTGAAGTACAGCGATGTGCCGAAGTCGCCACGCACGATCTTTCCAAGCCATTCGAGATATTGCACGATCAGCGGCCGGTCGAGGCCATAGGTTTTGCGCACGGCTTCGATGTCAGCGGCGCGTGCACCTTCACCGGCCAGTGCAATCGCCGGGTCGCCCGCCAGCCGCAGCAGCCAGAACGCCGCTGCTGAGACGAACAGCGCCACCAGCAAAGCGACGGCCAGACGTTTGAACGCGTAGATCAGCATGGATTCTTCTCCCTCTCCCCATCGCCCTGCGCTTGCGATGGGGAGAGGGTCGGGGTGAGGGGCGGCAACAGGCACTGAGATTGCCGCCGCCCCTCACCCTAACCCTCTCCCCGTGAAGAACGGGGAGAGGGGATTAACTCACTTCCAGGTCATTTCCCAGAAGCGGGGAAGTTCGTCGGGGTAGGCTTTGAACTGCAGTTCCGCCGCCGAGACGTAGTAGGTGTTGAGCGCATACAGCGGCACCGAATAGGCGCGCTCGGCGATCAGCCCCAGGGCCTTCTTGTAGTGGGCTTTGCGCTCGGCCGGATCGACGGTGGTATCGCCCTTGGTCAGCAGGTCGATCACTTCCGGGTCCTTCGTCACGTCATCGTCGATGCCTTTGTAATAGACTGGCGTCGAGGCCGAAATGTCATTCAGGCTGAACGAGCCCCAGGTCTGATGCGACAGGCCGCCTTTGTTGGCGCGGATCTGCTCACGCATGGCCGCGTACTGCATGAACTTGAGGTTGGCTTTGATGCCGACCGCACGCAGATAGTTGACCATCGCTTCGGTCTGGCTGCGCTCACGGTAGGCCAGCAGATCAATCTCGAAGCCGTCCTTGAAGCCGGCTTCAGCCAGCAAGGCTTTGGCTTTGGCCGGATCGTAGGCGTACTTGGCGGCACCTTCGGAGGTGCAGCCGAACTGGCTTGGATAGCAGATCGTCGAAATCGGGATGACCCCTTCGCCGACCAGTTCTTTCGCCATCGTCGCGCCGTCGATGGCGTGGTTGATGGCTTGGCGGACGCGGACATCGCGCAGTGCCGGGGCTGGTCCATCCGCCAGCGAATTCATATGTAGAAAGACGATGCGCATGGTGCCGCCCGCGACGACACCGAGATGCGGCGCGGACTTTAGCTGTTGTGCCTGCTCAACGGCGACATTCATGATCAGCTCAAGCCCACCGGACAGCATTTCTGCGACCTGGGTCTGGCGATCCGGAATCATGCGGATTTCGATTTTGTCGATCTTGGCCGCACTTTTTGGCGATCCGGCCCAGTAGTCCGGGTTGCGCTCCAGCTTGAGGACCTTGCCGATGGTGTGATCAGACACCTTGTAGGGACCAGTGCCGACCGGTTTCTCGTTCATGCCTTTCGGGCCGACCTTCGTGTAGTAGGCACCCGGATGAATGACGATCGGGCCGGTCAGGTACTCGATGGCGGCTGGAAACGGCTTCTTGGTGGTAATCCGCACCTTGTAGGTGTCGAGCTTTTCGGCCTTGCCAATCCAGTTGACGTTGGTCTGGGCTGTCACCTTGTTGTTGGCATCAGCGATGAAATTCAGCGTTGTTACCACGTCGTCAGCCGAAAACGCGTCGCCGTTGTGGAACTTTACGCCCTGGCGCAGGTCCATTTCTAGTGTCGTGCTGTCGATCCATTTCCACGCCGTCGCCAGCGATGGCTTGTACTCGTTGGTGGCGGGATCGCGGTAGATCAACGTATCCCAGACGGCGTGGCTGGTGATCACCCCAAGCCGGACGTTGTTGAAATACGGGTCGGCGTTCTCCAACACCTGATCGTAGGCAAAGCGAACGGTGTTGTCCTTTTTGCCTGCAATGGCAGCCGGACCAGCGGCCAGCATGGCCAAGCCAGCAGCCAGCGCAAAGCCAGCGGCTTTGTTTCGTAGAGTCAGCATCGGAGTCCTCCCAGACTTAGACGGTTTGCAACATCCAAGCACGGGCCAACCAACGCTAGCAACGAATTTCACCGTCGTGCGAACACGATGTGCGTTGATTGTTGCGGGTTGCACAAAACACCATTCTTGCCGACACACTAGGCTTGCGTTAGCCATATTAACGTATGTCGACGATTCGACGGCGTCTCATCCGACTAAGGAGATGGAAAAACTCCATCAAAAGATATGCCACTCAAATTTTTTCCACGCGCAGGACAGGTTTTCATCTGTGATTTTACAAGCTTTTCCGAGCCTGAGATGACCAAAAAGCGGCCGGTTATTGTAATTTCCCCTAGGCTCCCCCACCGAAGCCCAGGGCGATTCAGTTCTTGGCAAAACCCATCCTCACGCGTTCCCGGAATCCGTTTCGAGCGAAGCTCGACCCGGATGTCCGGGATCTTTCCGGCTGAATGTGACGCGAGATTTAGCCCCAAGGCATCCGGTAAAGACCCCGGACATCAGAACAGCGCGAGCGCTGATCTGATTCCGGGGAGGCGTGAGGAGGGGGCGGAGAATTGAATTGCCCTGCACCGAAGCCAGATAGTTACAGTAGTTCCGATAAGTACGACGCCACCTAAGCATGGCCTTCCTTTCGTGGTCCGCCTATCTAAGAACTATCACCCAACAGAAGCTCAGACGCTCGTAACTTGGGCGAAGTGCGACATGGTGACCAATCTCGCGCTATCGCGACTCGATGCATTTAAAGTCGGACGGCGCCAATATGCGTATCCCACTGTAACTCCAGAAGATTTATTGGCTGTTCGCGAAGGAGTTATACACGGACTCGGAATGAGCCACTTGCTAAAATCTAAAGAGTCAAGTACATAATCGGTGTCTCCCGGTCATCGGGCATTAAGACCTAGCTTGCTAGGCAGGCTGCTCAACGGGCCATGACAAGCTCAGAGTAGTCTAGATACTGTCAAACGTCCGGAGCCCCGCCCTTAAAAGCGGGGCTTCGTTATTTTGGAGCGATGCCTCTTAAGTTCCAGCCACCAGCCGCCGCGCGCCAGTAATTGGGCCGCCACCGGCTTTGGCGATGCGCTGGGCGGCATCGACGAGCGCTTCGACGGCGGTGGCCATATGGTGGCCGTTGGCGTGCACCATCAACTCGTCGTCGAGCATGATGGCGACGTGGCCGCGCCAGAAGATCAGGTCGCCGCGCTGTACGGGCATATCGGCGGACGGCAGCGGTAACGGCTGGCCGAGTTCGGCGGCTTGCATGTCGCTGTCACGTGGGGCAGCGATGCCTGCGGCGGCGAGCGCGTTCTGCACCAGGCCGGAGCAATCGATACCGCGCCGGGAGCGGCCACCCCACAGATATGGCGTGCCGATGTAACGCTCGGCAATTTCAACGAAATCCGGGGCGAACTTGGTTTTTTCGGCGATGTGGCGGGTGATGATGTAGCCTTCGCCGGTGCCAACATCAGCGAGCTTGGCGAAGCGGTCGGAAACATCCACCACCGTGATCGGCGTGGTCATCGTCAGGTGGGCTAGCGGCGGGGTTTTGATGTCGGCTGACGGGTAGACAAATGTGCTGATCGCCGTGACGTGGTGGGTCGGTGCCGGACCTTCCGGAATCAGCCCGCTGGCCAGCACATAGCCGACATACTGGTCACGCTCGGCCTGCACCCAGGCCCATTCGCCCGCACGTTCGTAGACGCTGACCCGTTCGCCGAACAGCAGTTCTGTCTCGTAGCCAAGCGAGGCGTCCGGGCGTTTGCGCACGCTGATGGTGGTGTGGCCAACTTGGCAGCGCTCACCCACGACATAACGCGGCACCGTTACAACATCGCGCAACTGGGCTGCAGCGAGATCGTCGCGCACGGCGTGGCGGCGCAAATCAAGCTTTGGAGTTGTCGCAGGCAGCGCTGGCGTGGTCGGCGTCGCCATCGGGCATCATCTCATCAGTTGTTGAATCGGGTCCAAGGTGCGCCGAATCAAAAACACTGGGCGCAATTGTTAATAACAGAAGATTACCAGGAATCTTAGAGTGAATAATGGCGAATCAGGGCTTCCAGTACCGCGCGTGCCGCATGGGGTTCGCCACCCTTGGGACCTAACGGTTTGGCCACTGGACGCCAGCCATAGATATCGAGGTGGGCATAGCGCTGGGCCTTGGTGACGAAACGCTTGAGGAACAGCGCCGCCGTGATGGCACCGGCAAACGGGCTGTCACCGACATTGTTCATGTCGGCGATGTCGCTGTCGAGGCTACGGTCATAGCCCGCCCAGAATGGCAGCCGCCACACCGGATCGCCGACCGCTAAGCCAGCGGCCATCAAGTTGCTGGCGAAGGTGTCGTCATCGCAGAATAGTGGCGGCAGGTCGGGGCCGAGTGCGACGCGCGCGGCACCGGTCAGCGTCGCGAATGTCAGGATGGTGTCAGGTGCCTCTTCATCGGCGAGGCTCAACGCGTCGGCGAGCACGAGGCGGCCCTCGGCATCGGTGTTGCCGATTTCAACGGTGCGGCCGGACCGGCTGGTGATGACGTCGAGCGGCCTGAACGAGTTTCCGGCGACGCTGTTCTCGGCGATACTGATCAGAATGCGCAGATCCAGATCGAGCCCGAGCGCCATGATCATGTGACCGAGGGCGAGGGCGGCAGCGGCGCCGCCCATGTCCTTTTTCATGATCAGCATGCCAGCCGATGGCTTCAGGTCGAGGCCGCCCGTGTCGAAGCAGATGCCTTTGCCAATCAGTGTGACTTTCGGCGCAGTTTTGGCTGATTTGGCCCGCCGCCAGCGGATGTCGATTAGGCGGGGCGCGCGGGGGCTGGCACGGCCCACGGCATGAATGAGCGGGAAGTTTTTCGCGAGATCGTCGCCGATGGTCGTGGTGGCGGTGGCGCTATGCAGGGTCGCTAAGGCACGGGCAGCAGCTTCCAGCTCGTCCGGTCCCATGTCGTTGGCGGGCGTGTTGATCAGGTCGCGGCCGAGCCAGACGCCATCGACGATCGCGCGGACCCGGTCGAGGTTGACACCAGTGGGGATGGCTAACGCGGCAAGCTCAGGGTTGGTGCCATGTGCAGTGCCGTTGGTTTTGTAGCGGCGGAATTTATAGGCACCGAGGCCCCAGGCAATGGCTGCCAATTCAGGGCTAGCGGGCGGCGTGGCAAAGCTCCAGTTTCCAGCCGGTAGCGACGATCCCAAACTGCCAACCAGCAGCTCAGCTGGGCCGCAGGGTTCGGCGGGTCCTTTGCCGACGCCAAAGGCCACGCCTGATAAGGCACCATCGGCGGCGGGCAGCATGACGCGGGATTTTGCTTCGCCCGTGAACTTATGGGCTTTCAGCCAGGTCCGGTGCGGCTCTGTCAGTTTGGCGGCCCAATTCGTTGAGTCCGGTTCGTCGGCCGCGAGCCAAATTCGCAGGGGCGTCTCGCCTGCAGGTTTCAGGACGTCAGCCGCAGTCACAGGGCTTGCGGGTGCGGCAGTGCCAGATGTTTGGCTGGCCGCAGGTTTGGCCGCAGGTTTGGCCGCCGGTGTCGCTGATTTCATAACGTTCCCCCTTACAGTCGAAACCGCCCCGGATGCTTGCGCGTCCGGGGCGGTTTCTGATGTCGGCTTATTCGCCAGCTAGCTTGCGTTGCCACCAGCCCTTGCGGACCGGCTTGTCGTCGGCGGGTGCGGCAGCGGTGGTGGTGCCCGGTGTGCCGTCCATCGAAACGACCACACGCTCCAACACCGGCGTGCTCGCGACGGGATCGGCACGGCGCGGTTTTGGCGCTTCAGCTTCAGTTTTTGGCGCGACCGGTTTAGGGGCCTCGGCTGGCTTAGGCGGCGCGGGTTCGAACTGGTCGGGCTTTTCGGGGTGATCACCATCCCGGCTGAAGTCGAGCGCCTGCGTGTTGAGCATCGGTGCCTCCTGTCGTGGTGCCGGTTCCGCCGCGCGCGGTGCCGCTGGTTCGTGTGGTTCAGAATGCCCGTCAGCACGCGCGTCGTGGCTCGTCTCCGGACTGCCGTCAGCGTTACCCTCGGTCATGCCATCGCGTTCGTTGCGGCGGCCACCACGGCGTCCCCGGCGGCGTCCGCCCCGGCGGCTGCGGCCATCGCCGTCTTCGCTCGTGCCTTCTGCCTCAGCGCCATTGGCGTCCGTGCTGTCGGCGGCCACGGCGTCGCCACCGCTATCTTCCCGTTCGCCTGACGGGGCAAGCGTTGCCTGATCATCCTCGTCACCGGGATCGCTGCCGCCTGCGAGATTGTCGCCGTTGTCATTGCTGTCGAGTGTGGCGCCGGTTGCCATGGCAGGACGGTCGCCCCGACGGCCGCGCCGACGACGGCGACGCTTGGAACGCGGCCCATCCTGGCCCTCGTCGCCCTGCGGGCTATTGGTGCGGACATCAGCGAACTCGGCGGTCGCGCCGTGTTCCGAGGGGGCTGCATCGTTGCGGTCAAACTCGTCACGTTCGCCGCGTGGCTGGGCGGCTGCCCGTTCTGGTGCGCGATCCTGGTTGCGATCCGGTCCACGGTCATTGCGACCGCCGCCATCTCGGCCGCCGCGGCGTCCGCCACGGTCACGACCGCCGCGTCCGCTGCGCTCGCCGCTGCTGCGTTCACTGCCGCCCCTATCACTGCCACCCCGCTCGCCGCCGCGATCATTGCGGTCGCGGGAGCGCTGGCGTGGCGCATCCTCTTCGATGTCATCGACGACTTCGACGATGTTGTTGCCATATTCTGGGCCATGGCCGGAATCCTCGACCGAGGCGCGGTCAGCATCGCTCTCGCCGTCGAAGCCCCAGTCCATGTTGACGGCGGCGCGGTCAGCGCGGCGTGCGGCCTGCAATGGTGTCGCGGTCTTGTCGATGGTGTGGTTGGCACCCTGCAGCTTGTCGTCGGCCTGCACGGCGATGGAGACGCCGTAACGGGCCTCCATGTCGGTGATGAAGGTGCGCTTGTTGTTCAAGATGTACAACGCCACGGTGGCGGTGCAATGCGCGACCAGTGATGAGCGACCATCAAGGATCAGCGCGTCTTCGATGCCACGGATGACGCCAAGCGCCGCCGATTCAACCGAACGGATGATGCCCGTGCCTTCGCAATGGGCGCATTTGGTGGTGGAGCCTTCGAGCACGCCGGTGCGCAGGCGCTGGCGCGACATCTCCAACAGCCCGAAGTGGCTGATGTGGCCAACCTGGATGCGGGCGCGGTCAAACCGTAGGGCGTCCTTGATGCAGCGCTCAACGGCGCGGTTGTTGCGTTTCTCCTCCATGTCGATGAAGTCGATCACGATCAAACCGGCGAGATCGCGCAGTTTTAGCTGACGGGCGATTTCCTCAGCCGCCTCGAGGTTGGTGTTAAGCGCCGTTGCCTCAATGTTGAATTCGCGCGTCGACTTGCCGGAGTTGATGTCGATGGCGACCAGCGCTTCGGTCTGGTTGATGACGAGGTAGCCACCGGAGCGCAGGTTGACGATGGGGCTGAACATGGCGTTCAGCTGCTTCTCGATGCCGAACTTGCTGAACAGCGGTTCTGGCGACTTGTAGTCGATGACGTTGCGGGCATGGCTCGGCATCAGCATGCCCATGAAATCACGGGCATCTTTGAAGGCGTGGTCGCCGGCGACGTAAACTTCTTCGACGTCCTTGGTGTAAAGGTCGCGGATCGAGCGCTTGATCAGGTCGCCTTCTTCGTAGACGAGGCTCGGCGCGGTGGATTGCAGCGTCATATCGCGGACGCTTTCCCACAGACGCAGCAGGTATTCGAAGTCGCGCTTGATTTCCTGCTTGGTGCGAGCGGCACCAGCCGTGCGGATGATCAGGCCCATGCCTTCCGGCACTTCGAGTTCCTGAGCGATGGCCTTCAGGCGCTTGCGGTCTGGGGCGTTGGTGATTTTGCGGCTGATGCCGCCGCCACGTGCCGTGTTCGGCATCAGCACGGTGTAGCGGCCAGCCAGCGACAGGTAGGTCGTGAGCGCTGCGCCCTTGGTGCCGCGCTCTTCCTTGACGATCTGGATCAGAATGATCTGGCGGCGCTTGATGACTTCCTGGATCTTGTATGAACGCGGGCGACGGCGCGGGCGCACCGGCAGCTCTTCGGCATCTTCACCGCCAGCATCAGCGATGACAGCGGCAGCGGAACCTTCAATGCCGACGGTTTCGACGACATCATCGTTGCCGCCGACTTCCTCCAGTTCGCCCATCGGCTCGCGTGACGGCGCTTCACTGTCTGCGTGGTGGCCGTGGTCGTTATGGTCGTGAGCGTGCTCGTGCGTGTGGCCGCCATGATCGTGGGCGTGGCTGTGCAGGCTCGGATCGGTCGCACCGGTATCGGAGGCTAATGACCGGGGTGCATCACCGTCGACGGGTGGTTCGGGCGGCAGCAGGTGGGTGACGTCGATGGCATGATGTTCCGCGTGGTCGCGCGGGTGCTCGTGACCGCCCTGACCGTCGCCGTGATCGGAGACGGCACGGTCATCGGCAGCGGTATCCGCAACGTTGCTGTTGTCATTGTCATCGCCGCGAAGGCCATCGCCGCGATTGCTGTCGCCCGATGAGCGGTTGCCGTGCCCACGTTCACGCGAGGCCTGACGTGACGCGCGCGCTTCAGCGCGGGCGTCGGCCTCAGCTTCCTCGGCCGCATCGGCAGCGGCTTCTTCTTCCAGCAGCGCCTGACGGTCGGCCACAGGAATCGTGTAGTAATCCGGATGGATTTCGTTGAACGCTAAGAAACCGTGGCGATTGCCGCCATAATCAATGAAGCCCGCCTGGAGCGATGGCTCCACGCGTGTGACCTTAGCGAGGTAGATGTTGCCACGTAGCAACTTGCGGGCGGCGGACTCGAAATCAAACTCCTCGACCCGGCCGTTACGCAGGACGACAACGCGTGTCTCCTCCGGGTGGGTCGCATCGATCAGCATCTTGTTGTGGGACATGGGCTCTCGTCTCTCGCGCGGCTCCGCAGGCCCCGACCGCAAGGCGATCAGGTTCCAGCGCTGACGCCAGCGAATCGGTTCCGGTGACGGAACGGCCTTCGGGGTGCGCGCGTGTTGGTTTCAGATGTGTGGGGATCAGGTCGTATGAACGGAATGACGTGGGGAACTGGCCGCGTAACGTGCGGCATAGCTGGCGGCGCGAAACCATAACGGACCGTGGGCGGGGCTGTGACCAGCTAGGCGCTGAACAAGCCTCTACTCCGCTCCATGTCTCAACCGGTTGCCCAGCCAAGAGTGTCATGGTCGAATCATTCGCGCGTGCAACGATGCCTGCGTGCGACATGGCCTACTACAATTCTGCGGGTCCCTACGTGTGTAAGGCCCCGGAAATGGGTGACGCGCGGGGCGCCTGGGGTGTGGTCTTGCAAGCAGGACCGGTGAATTCAGTGCGCTATCGGCGATGGCGGGCTGCACGGCAGCGCCAGTCGTCGCTAGGGTAATGTGGTCGTCAGGCTCGTCGGTAGGCTCAAGTGCTGCGCCGATGAGAGCGCAATCTAGGAATCGAGTAGTGGCCGAATTACGAGATGGCGGATTAGGCCAGTTGACTAGAAGCTAATAGAAGCGCGACTTACGCCTCTACAACACGTGCTCCGCGCTCCCTTTCGTGGGCGGTTAGCCGTTTGCTAATACGCACGCACCCCGGTCGATCATCCATCCGCTCGCGCAAATGTAATGCTCGGTCTGGTCCAGCTTGGAATCGCACACTGCGCCAGATCTGGGTGTCAGATCTGTGTCAGTTCGACTTGGGTCCGCCTGGAGTCTGGCAACCTGCATCGTTCCAACCATCCGGACCACGACCATCCCGTTGCGGTAATTTTACCACACATGAATGTGTCAAACCGATCCCGATGCTGTGATTGATGCACAAGCATTTCGACGCATGTAGTTTACGAGTTAGATCGCGCGCAAGCAAGCCAGTATTATTGAGCCGTGAAACGAATCGAACGTTGACCAGCTACACCACCGTCACGGTGCACGCTGAATACCAACAATTCGTTAATGGCAACTCAATTTTGGGCCCCAGTTTGGGGTCCGATGGGGGAACTCGCTGGTGCGCGGCAGGGCGGAACTTAGTCATCTGACGGCGCTCGCGTGCCTGTGCACCGCTGTGATGCTGGTGCCGGTCAGGTGTGCCGTGGCGCAAAGTCCGGACTTTGGTGGGCGGGCAACAGTGCCTTTGCCGCCCTCGGCTTGGTCAACTTTTGCGCCCAGGCCCCCAGTTACGCCGACCAAGCCAGAGCCCACTCTACCGCTGCGCGCAACGCAACCAGTCGGTCCGGCACCAGTGACAAGCCGCTCATTCGATCCTGACATTCTGGCGGCAATGGCGTCGCAAGCCGTGCAGTCCGTGCCGATGGATGCCTTGTTGGCGGCACCTAACTTGGCGAAGCCTGCGGGCCGCACGCGTCAGGTCATCGTTATTGACCCGGGCCACGGCGGTGTTGACCCCGGCGCTGTCGGTCCCAGCATCGCCGGGCAGCCCCCGGTGCTGGAAAAGGCGGTGGTGTTGGCGGTCAGCAAGCTACTGGCGTCAACGTTGCTGGCGAGCGGCCGTTACGACGTTGTCATGACCCGCTCCGGCGATACGTTCGTGCCGCTGGAGCAGCGGGCCGCTCACTCACGGCGGCTGGGCGCTGATCTGTTCATTTCCATCCACGCCGACTCGGTGGCGGCCAACGCCAACGCCCAGGGTGTGCGCGGTGCCACAGTCTACATGCTGTCCGACGAAGCATCCGATGGGCAAGCGCGACAACTGGCGGAGAAGGAGAATGCCGCCGATCAAGCAGGTGAGGTTGCCGTGGCGGCCAAACTCGACAACGATCAGGTGCGCAACATTCTCGTCGATTTGATGCGGCGCGAAACCGCTGAATTCTCATCGGAATTTCGGACGGCTGTGGTGGGCGAGCTATCCCGCCGCATCGCCATGGCGCGCGATCCGCAGCGGGCCGCCGCCTTCAAAGTGCTGAAGCAGACCGAAGTGCCAGCCGTGCTGATCGAGCTTGGCTACATGTCGAACGCGCAGGATCAGAAGCTGCTGCAGTCGGCGGTGTGGCAGTCGCAGGTTGCGGGGTCGATTGCGGCGGCGGTCGATCACTTTTTCGCCAAGCGCCTGCCAGCCAACACGGGTCCGCAGCAGCTAACCGGCGCGCAATGAGCGGCGCACTGCGAACGCTGGATAATAGATGCTAAACTGGGCCATGCGATTTCATCCTGGCTGTCGCCATATTCGGTGCTAATGTCCGGGATAGTCCGGAGGTTGGCGCTTGCTGGCCAAGCCGGGCGCGGCTATCTAATGCCCTATCTGCAGAACCGCTGATAACGCGGCAACCTATCGGACACCATGCGCGCGCCTGCTACTCTACCACCGGCTTTGCCGAAGAAGAGAAAGAAGAAGCGGCGTAGTCTGCTGCTAAGCTTCCTTGGCTGGGGCTTCGGGCTGTGTGTGGTTGGCTTCATGGCGGTGGCGGCCGGTGCTGGCTACTTGTTGTGGAAGGCCTCGAAGGATCTGCCGTCTTACGAGAGTTTGGCGAATTACGAGCCGCCGGTGATGACGCGCATTCATGCGCATGACGGCGCGCTGATCGCCGAGTACGCCCGTGAGCGCCGCATCTTCGTCCCGATCAATACCATTCCGAAGAAGGTGCTGGGCGCATTCCTGTCGGCGGAAGATAAGCGCTTCTACGAACATCCGGGCATCGACTTCATCGCGCTGGGTCGTGCCGTATCGCGCGCAGCACCTCAGCTGTTCAATCAGCATGTGCTGGGCAAACCGAAAAAGCGTCTTGAGGGCGCGTCGACCATTACGCAGCAGGTCGCGAAAAACTTCCTGCTCGATGGTCGCCAGGAATTTGAGCGCAAGATCAAGGAAGCGATCCTCGCCATCCGCATCGAGCGCACCTACTCGAAAGACAAGATTTTCGAGCTCTACCTGAACGAGATTTTCCTCGGCATCGGCTCTTATGGCGTGGCGGCGGCGTCGCTGAACTACTTCAATAAAGAGTTGAAGGACCTGACCGCTGAGGAGGCCGCCTATCTGGCTGCCCTGCCGAAGGGGCCAAACAACTATCACCCGTTCAAGTTTAAAGAGAAGGCGATTGAGCGGCGCAACTGGATTCTCGGGGAAATGGCCAACAATGGCTACATCCCGAAGGCCGAAGCCGATGAAGCCCGCGCTAAGGACCTAAAAGTCAACTTCCGCCCGTACGGAGCGCAGATTTTCGCGGCTGAGTACTTCGCTGAAGAAGTACGGCGCGCCATTCTCGCCCAGTACGGCGAGGACAAGCTATATGGCGGCGGTCTTTCGGTTCGCACCACCTTGGACCCGGCGATTCAGCGCCACGCCCGCGTCGCGCTGATTGATGGGTTGGTGGCGTTCGACCGCTCGCGCGGCTGGCGTGGGCCAGTCAAACAGATTGATATGGCCGCTGGTGAATGGGGTGCCGCACTCGCCGCAACCGAAGTGCCAACAGATATATCGCCGTGGCGCATGGGCGTTGTGCTCGACGTGCAGAGGACCAAGGTCGTCATCGGTCTGCGCCCTGGCAAACAGCAGGATGGCAAGCTGGTCGAAGAACGCAATGCCGTCGAGGTGACCTATGACGAGCTTAAATGGGCCCGCAAGTTCATCGCCACCGACAAAGAGCCGGGCGCTTTGCCGAAGCAGCCATCAGACGTCTTGCAGCCCGGCTTCGTGGTCTACGTCGCGCCAAAGGATCAAGCCAATCTGGCCGGCGCCTGGTCGCTGATGCAGATCCCCGAAGTTGGTGGCGGTCTGGTGGCTATGGACCCGCATACCGGGCGTGTGCTCGCTGTCGTCGGTGGGTTCTCTTACGCGATCAGCCAGTTTGATCGTGCGACGCAGGCGAAGCGTCAGCCGGGTTCGTCGTTCAAGCCGCTGGTCTATGCCGCCGCCATCGACAACGGTTACAAGCCGACATCAATCATTCTGGATGCGCCGATCGAAATCGATCAGGGTAGCGGCAAGGATGCTTGGAAACCGTCGAACTATCAGAAGGATCAGTCGTTCGGTCCGTCGACCCTGCGCACTGGCATCGAGCAGTCACGTAACCAGATGACGGTGCGTTTGGCCCAGGATATGGGCATGCCGCTGATCACCGAGTATTCCCGCCGTTTCGGCGTTTATGACGATCTGCTGCCGGTGCTGTCGATGTCGCTCGGTGCTGGCGAAACGACGGTTCTCAAAATGACGACGGCCTACGCCATGCTGGCCAATGGCGGGCGTCAAGTGCACGCAACCTTTATCGACCGGATCCAAGATCGTTGGGGCCGCACAGTCTGGCGGCATGACGAGCGGCCATGTGACGGCTGTAAGGTGCAGGCCTGGAAAGGTCAGCCAGAGCCTGAAATCATCGATGACCGCAAGCCGATGATGGACCCGCACACCGCCTACCAGATGACGTCGATCATGGAAGGTGTCATCCAGCGCGGCACCGGTACAGCCATCGCCAAGCGGCTGCCGGGTGTGCCGCTGGCTGGCAAAACTGGCACCACCAACGACTATAAAGATGTGTGGTTCGTCGGGTATTCGCCGGATCTCGTGGTCGGGGTATTCGTCGGCTTCGATACGCCGAAACCGATGGGCAAAACCGCCACCGGTGGTGCCGTCACCGCGCCGATCTTTGCCAACTTCATGAAGATGGCGCTCGGCGACAAAAAGGCTGTGCCATTCCGCCAGCCGCCGGGCCTCAAGCTGATCCGCGTTAATCCGAAAACTGGCTTGCGCAGCAGCGGTGAAAGCGGATCAGTGATGGAAGCCTTCAAGCCGTCAGATGAGCCGGATGATCCGAACTCGTTCCTGGGCTATGAAGGGGCGGGAACGACGTCCTCGGGTGGTGCGTCGAGCGGCGGCGGTGACGCAATCGGCGGGCGCAGCATCCCATCGAAGGTGTATTGAGACGTGGTCACTGCGATCATCGTATATCGCAAGGCCCGCGACGCTCACCGCAATAGCAACGTCAGCTGATGGATTGCCGAAAACGAGTCGAACCTTGAGCGATCCGATGGTCTCGGACGATGCGACTGACGATGAATTTCGCTTGTTGTTCGTTTGCTGACCGCTGAAAAGGCGCGGACGATAATTCCCCACAAACATAATTCGGGACATCATCCAAAGACTTTAAATTAACCAGGTCATTTAAAATCCATTTACAGATGCTGTTTTGTTGATTTTGCGTCACACTTTCTGATGGTTTCTATGCAAAATCAGACGTTACATTTAATCTCCATAAACAAGAACGCTGAAATTGCTCATCTTTCATTGTGTTCGAAATGATTCGGACCCTAGAGGGAGAATGATCCGATGGCTAAAGCAGTGAAGTCGAAATCGAAAGTCGCCGCCGTTGTGGCCCCAATCGCCGCAGCTCCAGTCGCCGCCAAGAAGAAATCTGTGACGAAAGCTGCAGCTGCAGTTGCCGCCCCAGCCAAGAAGGCCGCAGTGCTCGTGAAGCCTGTCCTCGTGAAGCCAGCCGCTAAAGTTGCCGTGAAGCCTGCCGCGAAGAAAGCTCCAGTCGGCTCGAAGAAAGCTGCTGCGAAGAAGGCCCCAGCCAAGAAAGCTGCTGCCAAGAAGCCAGCCGCGAAGAAAGTCATGAAGAAAGCCGCCTAATAGGTGGCACGGCCGACAGGCCACACAGCTCCGTAGGGAGCGGCCCCAGGACGGGCGGCTCCACACGGCGCCAGCAAACAAACCGGAGGGAACGCAACAGCGCCTCCGGTTTTTTTGCGTCTGCAGTCTGCCGTCTCTTGCCGGGCTGAACAGGCACTGGCAAACTGGGATAGCGTGAATATTTCTTCTTAGATGCACTATACAGCATGTTCGTGACGTGCTACTCAATGTGAAACGGCGTTAGTGAGGTCTATAGATGAGTTATAATGCATCTTCAGCGGTTCCGGCTAAATTGGCATCTGGCTCGTTTGTCGATTTCCAGACCTCGCCGGAGCGTTACCGGCACTGGAAACTGAAGTTCAACGGCGATGTCGCTGAACTCATCATGGACGTCGACGAGAACGCGGGGCTGTTCGAAGGCTACCAGCTCAAGCTGAACTCCTACGATCTCGGCGTCGATATCGAATTGGCCGACGCCCTGCAGCGCCTGCGCTTTGAGCACCCGGACGTGAAGGTGGTCATCTTCAAGTCCGGCAAGGACAAAGTATTCTGCGCGGGTGCGAACATCCGCATGCTGGCGGGCTCGGCGCACTCGCACAAAGTGAATTTCTGCAAGTTCACCAACGAAACCCGCAACGGCATGGAAGACAGCTCGGAGCATTCCGGCCAGCGCTTCATCTGCGCGGTGCGAGGCACGGCCGCAGGTGGTGGCTACGAACTAGCGCTCGCCTGCGACCGAATCATCCTCGCCGACGATGGCAACTCGACCGTGTCGCTGCCGGAAATCCCCTTACTGGCCGTGCTGCCCGGCACCGGGGGTCTGACCCGCGTGACCGACAAGCGCAAAGTCCGCCGGGACCGCGCTGATGCGTTCTGCACCATCGAGGAAGGCATCAAAGGCCGCCGCGCCGTCGAGTGGCGGCTGGTCGACCAGTCGGTGCCGAACACCAAGTTTGAAGCGGCAGTGGCTGAAGAAGCCCGCAAGCTCGCCGCCCTGTCCAACCGCCCCACCGGTGGCAAAGGCATCGTCCTGACACCGCTTGATCGCACGATTTCCGGCGACCTCGTCACCTACTCGACCGTCAAAGTTGAGATCGACCGGGCCGGTCGCCGCGCCACGATCCTGATCCAGGGCCCGGCCGCACCACCGCCCGCCTCGGTTGCCGCGATGCATGCCGAAGCTGCCGCCTTCTACATGATCAAGTGCGCCCGCGAACTCGACGACGCACTGCTGCACCTGCGCCTGAATGAACTCGATATCGGTACGCTGGTATTCAAGACCACTGGCGATCCGGCCCAGGTGTTGGCTTACGATGCGTTTCTGGCCGCGAACAAGTCCGACTGGCTGGTGCGCGAGATCCTCAACAACTGGAAGCGTGTGCTGAAGCGCATCGACGTGACATCGCGTTCGCTGGCGTCGTTGATCGAGCCGGGTTCCTGTTTCGTCGGCACCTTCGCCGAAATCGCCTTCGCCTGTGACCGCGCCTACATGTTCGCGGGCACCATGAAGGGCGACAACCGCCCCGCCGCCACCATGGCGCTGTCGGCCTTGAACTTCGGCGACTATCCGATGTCGAACGGCCTGACCCGTCTCGCCACCCGGTTCCTCGGCGAGCCGGAAAGCGTCACCAAAGCGCAAGCCGCCATCGGCCAAGTGCTCGATGCCACCGACGCCAACGACTTCGGCCTCGTCACCGAATCCTATGACGAAGTCGATTACGCCGACGAAGTGCGGATCTTCCTCGAAGAACGCGCCAGCTTCTCCGCCGACGGCCTGACGGGCCTCGAAGCGAACCTCCGCTTTCCCGGCCCCGAAACCATGGAAACCAAAATCTTCGGCCGCCTCACCGCCTGGCAAAACTGGATCTTCCAACGGCCAAATGCGGTGGGAGCGGATGGCGCGCTGCGTAGATATGGGTCGGGCGTCAAGGCCGACTTCAACAAGGAGCGGGTGTGAGGCGGGACGCTGAAATGCTATAGTCGGCGAAGAATCGCAGACTGTGAGGGCATGATATGCGCACATCATCAGGACTTGGTCATAACTCCAAAACGTCTGGCGGAGGGCGCATGTACGCTATTGTCTTCGATTTAGATACGCAGGTTCTGAAGGATTCGTATCCCAATGACAGCTACGCCAATGCTTACGCAGACATCCGGAAGTATCTCACGGCGCGCGGGTTCATCTGGATGCAAGGCAGCACCTATTTCGGCGACGACACGATCGACGCCGTGCGATGCGTGCGGACTGTACAGAAGCTATCGGCAAAGTTCCCGTGGTTCAAACCCGCCGTCCGCGACATCCGCATGTTGCGCATAGAAGAAAACAACGACCTTACAATTGCTCTGGATGACGACGAAGACTGATTATTCTGACGCCTATGGTGGCGTAGTTTGTTGAAGCTGTGAGGAAAGCATGTCTGTAACATCCGCAGCCGCTGGAGCGGTGGATTATTCGACCAAGATCCCGAACAACGTAAACCTGGCCGATGACGGGCGGGTGCTGAAGGCGCTGGAGCAATGGCATCCAGGCTATATCGACTGGTGGAAGACGATGGGCCCGGAGGGGTTCCAGACGTCGGACGTGTACCTGCGTACCGCCATCTCGATTGACCCGAAGGGCTGGGCCAAGTTCGATTACGTCAAAATGCCGGAGTATCGCTGGGGTATTCTGCTGGCCCCGCAGGATGAGACGCGGCAGGTCGGCTTTGGCGCGCACAAGGGCGAGAAGGCGTGGCAGGAAGTGCCGGGCGAATACCGCGCCAACTTGCGCCGCCTGATCGTCATCCAGGGCGATACGGAACCGGCTTCCGTTGAGCAGCAGCGCTTCCTCGGTGCCACCGCGCCGTCGCTCTACGATATGCGCAACCTGTTCCAGATCAACGTCGAGGAAGGCCGCCACCTGTGGGCGATGGTGTATCTGCTGCACAAATACTTCGGCAAGGATGGCCGCGAGGAGGCGGATGGCCTGCTGCAGCGCCGCTCCGGCGACGAGGACAAGCCGCGCATGCTCGGCGCGTTCAACGAGTCGACGCCGGACTGGCTGTCGCTGTTCATGTTCACGTTCTTCACCGACCGTGACGGCAAAATGCAGCTGGAATCTCTGGCGCAGTCGGGCTTCGATCCGATGTCGCGCACCTGCCGGTTCATGTTGACCGAAGAGGCGCATCACATGTTCGTTGGTGAAACCGGCGTCGGCCGCACCATCGAGCGCACCTGCGAGGCGATGAAGGCGGCGGGCATCGAAGATCCGTACGATATTGCCCGCGTTCGCGCACTTGGCGTCATCGATCTGCCGACGATCCAGAAGAAGGCGAACCTGCACTATTCGCTGTCGCTCGACCTCTTTGGATCAGAGGTGTCGACCAACGCGGCGAACTTTTACAACTCCGGCCTCAAGGGCCGGTTCATGGAAAACAAGATCGAGGACGACCACGCGCTGACCTCGGCGACCTATCCGGTGCTGAAGTACATCGACGGTGAAATCCGCATGGTCGACGAACCGGCGCTGACGGCGCTGAACATGCGGCTGCGTGATGATTACGTCAAAGACTGCCAGGGCGGCGTCAACCGTTGGAACAAGCTGATCGAGAAGATGGGCGTGAAGTTCCAGATCGCGCTGCCCTCGGTGGCGTTCCACCGCCACGTCGGCGAATTCAAAGCGATCAAGGCGTCGCCAGACGGCAAATTGTTGACCGACGAACAGTGGATCAAGATGCAGGACCAGTGGATCCCGTCGAAAGACGATGGCGACTTTATCCAGAGCCTGATGCTGCCGCAGTGGGAGCGCGGCAAGTACGCCAACTGGATCGCCCCGCCCAAAATCGGCATCGACAACAAAGGCGGTGACTTCGAATATGTGAAGGTGAATCGGGGTTGATGGTGGGATAGGGCGGCGGTACGCACCGTCGCCCGTCATCGAATTTGGTCCAGCAAGCAACGAGGCTCCACGACGCCGACGGAGGCTATGTGATGACAATCGACAGACAACACGGACTTTCCGAAGAGATTGCCGAATATTCAGCCGGACTGGCAGCGGCAACAATCGACTTTGTGCAGGAGGAACGGGTTCGCCTGCGAGCAGGCGAACTCGACACGGTGCCCGTTCAGTCGGCTAGTGACGAGCGGCTTGCGGCGCTCGCCGATCATCCATCGCCCGAGTCCGATGCGGTGACGGTTCGTCGGCTTTCGCGGTTCAAAGAGCTTTGGAATACACGCCATCAGGGCGCGCTTGCGTTACTGCCGCGTGGCACGCACGTTATCGTGGATATGGCGACCGGGCTGTATGTGACTGGCGGAAGTTTTGAGGCATGGGACCGGTTCGAACAGCTTTTTGGCGGAGCACGTCAGGCCCTCAGCCAAGAGGTCGGAGTTCCAGTCACGCTGGGGGGCGGATTGTGGGCACTACAATCGGAGGAGTAGACGGACGAAGGCGCCCGTTGGTGCGTATCAAGCGGCACGGTGCGGAGGATAGCTTTCTCGCATTGGTGGATACAGGCTTCAACGGTGAACTGCACATGACAAGGGCGGCAGCGCTGCAACTTGGCTTCAGTTTGCTTGGTGCACACGATGTCGTCGAGTTCGCCGACGGACGAAGCGAAAACGTGGCAGTCGGTGATGGGGTGATTGATTGGCTCGATGGAACCAGGCGTGTCAGGATTCTCGCGTCACCAGATCCACCAAGACTACGGGTCGCACGCGAGGGAGAGCCGGTGGCTCTTCTGGGGACAGGCTTGCTTGTACCGCACATCCTGCTGATCGATTTCGATGCGGGGACGGTTGAGATTGAAGCGTTGAGACCACTTTAAGGCCAGTATCTATGATAACCGGATTGAGTAACGGCGACGACTTCGAGGTGGGTACGGTGGAAATCGGGCGGCATTGGGAATATAAGCTGGAGGCTAAGATGACATCGCTTACTTCACCGACAGCCGATCCGCTCGACTTAGCAGCACGCCGTCAGCGTGCGCGCGAAGACGGGGAGTTCGCTGATTTGTGGTTGAAGGAAAGGGCCTCACTGATCGAGTCGCTGCCGCCACGAACCGTTGTAATCATCCATATACCAAGCGGCGAATACCTCATCGCGCAAACATCACTTGAGGCCCTGGATTTGTTCGAGGCCCGGTTTGGTTTGAATGAGCGGGGCTACATGCACGAGGTCGGGCACACAATTTTCGTCGGCGGTGGCCTTTGGCAACTCTGATCGGTAGCGTTGACCAATTGGGCAGGCCGGTGGTCAGGATCGGTCGTACCGATGGGCAAGATGACTTCCTGGCATTGGTGGATACGGGCTTCAACGGCGGATTGTTTATCGCAGCAGCGGACGCGGCGCACCTCGGGGTGCCACTCAACGATATCAAAGTGAAGGTCAAGCTTGCGGGAGGCGTCCAGCAATCAGTTGTGCGGACCAAGTGGTCGATACGTTGGTTTGGCGAACACCGAACTGTGGACGTGCTCGTCAGCCTTGAACCAGCACAAAGTCATAGCCCAGATGAACCGGTGGCGCTGCTGGGCACGGCATTACTGAGGCCAAACTTGCTGTTGATCGACTACGAGGCGAGTACGGTTGAGCTTGAGGGGCATAGTTAGAAAATGTTCGCCAAGCCACAGATACAAGCAGATGTCCGCTTCCTCACAACTGCTGAGGGCGGGCGGCAAGGGGGGATTGCCACAGGGTATCGCCCGACCCACGACATGGGACACACGGCAGATTTGCTGAATGATGGGAAACACGAGTACTTGGGCCGTGATTGGGTCGAACTTGGTGAGGCAGTGACGGCGTTGATTACGTTCCTCGTGCCTGAATATCAGTACGTACAGCTCGTCGAAGGCATGTCATTCAAAATCCAAGAAGGCTCGAAAATCGTCGGGCACGGTACGATCACAGCCGTGTTGGACCAGAAAATGCGGAAAACTTGAATGACCCTCTCCCTCGCCGCCCATACCGCCGCCCTCAAGAAGCAGCACCTGATCGA
>JAYSVA010000255.1:0-7875 GCA_043718785.1 Hyphomicrobiaceae bacterium | reverse complement strand
CATCAGGCGAGAGGCACGGAGGCACCCCCACCTCGCACGGCAAATTCGATTTTCGTGAAGGACGAAAATCGAGCCGCGCGGTCCTCCCCCCTCAAGGGGGAGGAGGAGACCAACCGCCAACAATCCCATATGGATAGGGACGGTCCCAAGGTGAGGGGCGGCGCGAACCTTATTGCCGCTCAATGCCAGCGTCGGCCATGACGCGGGCCCAGACGGCTAGCTGATCCTTGATGATCGTGCCCAGTTCGGCAGGTGTCGATGGGCGGATGGCGAAGCCCTGGCGGCCGATGGTGTCTTTGACTTCTGCTGTGCCCAGGATTTTGACAAGTTCCAGGTTGAGCCGATCGACGATCTCTTTCGGCAACCCGGCTGGGCCGACCACCGCCGCCCATGGCACCACGGGGAAGTCCTTGAACCCGGCTTCGGCGAGCGATTGCACGTCTGGCAACAGTGAGCTGCGCTCCTGCAGCAGAGTGGAGATGGCGCGGAGTTTGCCTTCCTTGATGTGTCCGGCGACCGGCGCGTTGGTGCCGATCATCACATGCGTCTGCCCGGCCAGCAGGTCGGTTATCGCCTGCGGTTCGGTCTTGTAGGGCACGTGCACCATCTCCATGCCCGCCAGCTTGGCGAGCAGGGCGGTTGCCGCAATCGCCGTGGTGTTGCCGGTGGCGTAGTTGACCTTACCGGGGTTGGCTTTGACGTGGGCGATCAGCTCGGGCAGGTTTTTCGCTGGGATCGACGGGTGGATGTTGACGAAGAACGTGTAGTTGCCGACGTGGCAGATCGGCGTGAAGTCGGCGATCGCGTCATAGGGCGGCTGCTTCTGCAGATAGGGCACGGCGGACAGCGGACTGTTGGTCGCGAACAGCAGTGTGTGGCCATCCGGGGCGGCGCGTTTCACCTCAAGGCCGCCAATGGCTCCGTCGGCGCCTGCTTTGTTTTCGACCACGACGGGCTGGCCAAGGGCGGTTGCCAATGGCCCCGCGATAATGCGGGCGATATTGTCCGTGGTCGAGCCTGCACCGAACGGCACGATGATGCGGATCGGTTTGCTCGGGTAGGCTTGCGCCAGAGCGGGACTAGCGAGTGCCAACCCAGCAGCGGTCAGTGCGGTCGAGCTTAGGAAATCTCTGCGGTTCATTCTGTGGTTCATGGTGTTCCCCCTTTGGATGCGGTTATGTTTTTGCTGTTGGCATGGTGGTGATGACCTTTTTCGGGTCCTCGCCGTAGGGCGGCGAATAGATCACCAGCAATTTCAGTCGTTCGCTGACAACTTTGACTTCGTGGAAGACCTCGGCTGGGAAAAATAACAGGTCACCGGCGGCAAATTTATGTTCCGCGCCGTCCACCACCAGAATGCCTTCGCCCTCGATGATGTAGGTGGCTTGCTCCATGCCCGGGTGGGCGTGTGGGGCCGCGCCACCGCCGCGCTCGAGGTCGCCCAAGATCACTTCCATGAACCGCGCGCCGTTGACGCCAGGGGCCACCATTCGGCGGTTGTGCGTACCGCTGTGATTGGCCGGGCTGTACGACGGCACATCCTCCGGCCGTAGAATGTATTTCGAACGCGTCAAATTGCTCATCGCCTAGTGTTTCCCTGCCCTGCCAGTGTGGCACTTGACGTGCTCTTGATGGTGCGTAGTTGTTGCTGCGCGACCCACCGGAGCACCGAAGCAACGACGAACGCCCATTCCTGTCAAGAGATCCCGTAATGGCAGCTGCAACCGACGATATCTGGCCGGATGAGGCCACCCCTGCCACCGGCCCGTTGCGCGGTGTCAAGGTGCTGGATCTGACGACGGTGATCATGGGGCCGTTTGCGACGCAGATCCTCGGCGACCAGGGCGCCGATGTCATCAAGATCGAGACGGCGGCGGGCGATAACGTCCGGCACGTCGGGCCGTGGCGCAATGCGGGCATGGGGCCGCTGTTCATGCAGGTCAATCGCAACAAGCGCAGTGTGGTGCTTGACCTGAAATCGCCAGAGGGCAAGCAGGCGGTGCTGGCATTGGCTGCGAAGGCCGATGTCGTCGTCTCGAACGTCCGGCCGGCAGGCTTGGCTCGGTTGGGTCTCAACTATGACAGCCTGCGCGCTATAAATCCGCGCATCATCTATTGCGGCGCGGTCGGCTATGGCAGCGACGGGCCGAACGCGGGCAAGGCCGTCTACGACGACCTGATGCAGGCGGCATCGGGCATCTGCAACTTGTTCCAGCAGGTCAACGGCAAACCCGGCTTTATCCCGATGAACGGTTGCGACCGCATTATCGGGCTCTACGTCGTCAACGCCGTCACGGCGGCACTGTACCATCGTGCCATGACCGGCGAGGGCCAGGCCGTCGAAGTGCCGATGTTCGAGACGATGGTGCAGTTCGTGCTCGGCGATCACCTGATGGGCGCGGTGTTCGATCCGCCGATTGGCGACATGGGCTACAAGCGCGTACTCTCCGCCACCCGTGTGCCGCACGCCACCCGCGATGGCCATTTGGCGATTGTGGTCTACACCAACAAGCAGTGGCGTGATTTGACGACGTTCCTCGGCTGCCCGGATTTGCTCGACACCGACGAGCGCTTCAAATCCACCGATGCCCGCACGCAAAATGCCGACGAGGTTGGTCGGTTCTTCAGCCGTCATTTGGCTGAGAAGACCAACGCTGAGTGGCTGGTCGCGCTCAATGACCTCGACATTCCAGCCTGCCCGGTGACGGCGCTCGGTGATCTGTTCGACGACGCCCACCTAAGGGCTGTCAATTTCTTCGAGACCCACGACCACCCGACCGAAGGCCGCGTCACCGTCTGCCGCTTCCCCATCCAGTACAGCGCCTCCCCCGCCTCCATCCGCCGCCTCGCCCCGAACTTGGGTGAGCATACGGAGGAGGTGCTGGGGACGGGATGATCGCCCGCGGCAGCCCAGGCAGCCTTGACCCCGCCACTATCTCCCCTTACTCCACATGTGCGTCCGCCATTCTGGCGTTGAGCATAAGAAGGAGCGCACATGACCAGCTTGTCTTGCCGCCCCGTTGGGGCATTGGCCTGAGGCGATGCGCGTTAGCGGTCGACTGAAGGTGATCTGCGTGTGACGCATCCGGCTGCCACGGCAGCGGGCCGTCGCGCGCATTCGATCTCCCCCTCTCGAAAGATTTCTCACATGGGCACTTCGCCTAACGTGGACGACACTCGTGCGCCAATCAGTGCGCCAACGCGTGCGCCGATCCACACGTTCTACTCGGCCAACGCCTGGATCGAGGGTGACGCGACGCGTCAGCTCGCCCAGGTTGCGGCCGAACCTGGCATCATCGCGGTGGCGGCGATGCCGGATTTGCATCCCGGCAAATACGGGCCAGTTGGTTGCGCCATCCTCAGCCAGACGATCCGGCCCGAGTTTGTCGGCTCCGATATCGGCTGTGGCATGGGGCTGTTCAAGCTCGATGTCGCGGTGCGCAAACTGCGCCTCGACAAAACCGCCGAGCGCCTGCGCGATCTCGACGGCACCTGGGATGGAGATAAGGCTGCGGCACTGGCAAAAGCTGGAGTGGCTGCGACGGACTATGACGGCTCGCTCGGAACCGTCGGTGGCGGCAACCACTTCTGTGAGTTGCAGGCCATCGAGGAAATCGTCTCAGCAGATATTGCCGCCGCAGCCGGTCTCGATGCGGATCAAGTGCACGTGCTCGTGCACTCCGGTTCGCGCGGGCTCGGCAACGCCATCCTCGATCAGCACTTGGCCGAAGGCGGCGGCGCGCTCGATCCAACCAGTGACCGTGGCCTCGCCTACCGGCGGGATCACGACCATGCGGTTGCTTGGGCGCGGACCAACCGAGCGGCGATTGCGGCGCGAGCAGCAGTGGCGGCGCGGGGCGACCTGCGTGCCATCGCTGATCTGGCGCACAACCTGATGGAGGTCACGCCCGCAGGCGTGCTGCACCGTAAGGGCGCGGCAGCGTCGGATCGTGGACTGGTGCCAATCCCTGGGTCACGCGGCACGCTGTCGTATCTAGTGCAGCCGTTGCCGGGTGCGTCTCCGGATGCGTTGGCGTCGCTCGCGCATGGGGCCGGTCGCAAGTATGACCGCGCCTCGATGCACGGGCGGGTGCAGACGAAGAAAAGCGACCTCGAAAAGCTGGTGCGCAATCCGTATGGCGGGCTGATCGTCTGTGAAAACCGTGATCTGCTCGTCGAGGAAGCGCCGGATGCCTACAAGAACATCGGTCGCGTGATCGATGATCTGGTGGCGTTCGGACTGGTGCGGGTGGTGGCGACGTTCCGGCCCTTGGTGACGTTCAAGACCGCGGGTAAAGCCGCGTTCATGCAGCGCGCACCGAATGGTCGTCGCGTGCGTGACAAGGAGGGCCACCGATGATCAGACTATTGTTCACCAGCGGTCGCGGCCCGACGGAATGCCGGATTGCCCTTCGCCATGCGCTCGACGTTCTGCAAACTGAAGCGCTCGCCGCCGAAGTGGATTGCGACATCGCCGAAGGGCCGAGCCCGGACCGTTATGGGCCGGGTTCAGTGGTGGTGTTGCTGTCCGGCGAGGCGGCACAGCAGTTGGCGGCTAAGTGGGTTGGTTCGGTGCTGTGGGTGTCAAAAAGCCCGGTGCGGCCGTTGCACAAGCGCAAGAACTGGTTCATCGGCGTCCTCGATGTCGGCCCGCCGCCAGTGGTGCCACAAGCCATCCGTGAGGCCGATGTCCGGATCGAAACGTTCCGCGCCGGTGGTCCGGGCGGCCAGCACCAGAACAAGACTGACAGCGCCGTGCGGGCCACCCACGTGCCGACCGGCCTTGCCACGGTGTCCCGCCAGGAGCGCTCGCAACACCGCAACAAAGCGGTGGCGTTGGCGCGTCTGGCTAGCCTGATCGCCAGCGGCGGCGAACTGGCAGCCCTCACCGATGCGAAAGGCCGTCCAACAAGGCCACGACAACCTCGAACGCGGCCGCCCCGTCCGCACCTTCAAGGGTGAACGCTTCGTGGCAGCGTGATTGACTGCTGCCTGAATGATGCCAGAGCCTCAGTTCGGCTTTGGCATCATTTCGGCAAACGGCACGCTCTGTTTGCGCACGACTTCGCCGTTGATGCTGCGCAGAGACAGATGGACGACCTGCTCCCACCAATCGATGTCGATGGTGCCGAAATTGACGGCCCCGAACGGCGCGCCAAGCCGGTTCGAACCGGGCTCATCGACGTTGCTGTAGAACTCGGTCAGGCCGCTGCTGGTGATTTCGGTCAGCGGGTAAGGCGTGCCCTGGGTTTCCCGGTAGATCGCGCCGATGTGCCGGTCACCGGATAGCAGCACGACCCGGCTGGCCCGCGTCTTGCCGATCAGATCGAGCAGGCGTTGGCGTTCACGCGGAAAGTTGCCCCAGCGTTCCCAGCCGTGGCCATCAGCCAACACCTGAACAGTTGACAGGATCAGCCGGAGATCAGCGGGTTGTTTCAGCTGCTCCTCCAGCCAGGCCCACTGCGCGTCACCCAGCATGGTTTTGTCGGGTGCAGAATCGGGGATATAGCGCTCCCGGCCCTTGGCATTCGGCTGATCAGTCGGCTTCAGGCTTGAGCGGAACGAGCGGGTGTCCAGCAGAATCACCTGCACCCGCTTGCCCTCGCGGCCGAAGCTTTGCGCGTGATAAATGCCCGGCCGTGTCCGGCGCGCGTCGTCGGTTGGAAGCTGCCAGAAATCAGCGAACAGTTTTTGCGCGGCGGCTCTTTGGACGAAATCTCCGCCAGCGTCGTTTTTGCCGTAATCGTGGTCGTCCCAGATGGCGAGATGCGGAGTGGAGCTGCGCAATGCCTTCATGCCGGGCAGTTGGTCGGCGCGCGCATAGGCCGCCGTCAACGAGCCGATCATTTCGCGCTCGTCGGTCACGCGTTGGCCGTTGCGCACATCCCCATAGACGGCATCGCCGCCGAACAAAAACAGCTCCGGCTTGTAGCGCTGGATCGCCTCCCAGACCGGCTGCTCTTTCTCCTGGTTGGCGCAGGAGCCGAACGCAATCCGGGTCAGCACCAGGTTGGGCAACGCTGGTGATTGGGCATGCGCCGGGCTCGGCGTGAGCGCGCCCAGCAGACCGATGACAAGGGCCGCCGCAACAGCGGCGATGAGGCGCAAATGGATGTGAGGCATGAGCAGCGAACCTCGGACTGGTGAGCACATCAGAGTTTAGCGACGGACTGTACCCGTCGATTGTTGAACTTTTGCGTCAAACCTAACTTATATCGGCGAGCCAAACGGCTGTCTCTTTCGGCTCTTTCTCGTCCTCCCCCTTGAGGGCTACGGGGTTCACACCTCTTTTGCGACACAACTCGCATAGAGTAGGGCAATGACTGCAAATGCAGTCATTTCCCTACTCTCGAATTCAATAAACCAGGCCCAACCTCAATCCTCCATCCGGGCAGCACTCCGGAACTCTGGCGCGAGGTTGCCGAAGCGGGTGAAGCGGCTTTCGAACGCGAGTTCGACGTAGCCCACTGGTCCGTGGCGAGCTTTGCCGATGATGACTTCGGCCTTGCCGACCAGCTGAGACATCTTCTGCTGCCACTCCGCGAAGCCGGGTGTGCCCTCGGACGGTTTGGCGCGTTCGACGTAGTATTCCTCGCGGTAGACGAACATGACGACGTCGGCGTCCTGCTCAATCGATCCGGATTCACGCAAGTCGGAGAGCTGCGGGCGCTTGTCTTCGCGCTGTTCGACCTGACGTGACAGCTGCGATAGAGCGATCACCGGCACGGCGAGCTCCTTCGCCAACGCCTTCAGGCCGGTGGTGATTTCGGTGATTTCCTGCACGCGGTTGGCTTGGCTCGACTTCGATGACCCCGCCAGCAGCTGCAGGTAGTCAACGATCAGCAGGTTCAGGCCTTTCTGGCGCTTCAGCTTACGGGCGCGGGCGCACAACTGGGCAATCGTCAGACCGCCGGACTGGTCGATGTACAGCGGAATGCGGCTCATCACCTGGGAGACTTCGACGAGGCGGCGGAACTGCTCTTCGTCGATCATGCCGCGGCGGATATCGCCCGACGAGATCTCCGCCTGTTCGGCGATGATACGGGTGGCCAGCTGCTCGGCCGACATTTCGAGCGAGAAGAAGCCGACGACGCCGCCATTGACGACTTTGTCGGTGCCGTCGGATTGCTTCTCGGCCTTGTAGGCCTTGGCAACGTTGAAGGCGATGTTGGTGACCAGCGCGGTCTTGCCCATCGACGGACGGCCGGCGAGCACGATCAAGTCGGATGGCTGCAGGCCCCCGGTCTTGTTGTCGAGATCGGAGATGCCGGTTGAGATGCCCGAGAGCTGGCCGTCGCGCTCATAGGCGGCGTTGGCCATTTCGATGGTCTGGGTCAGTGCGAGGCCGAAATCAACGAAGCCCTGTCCGTACTTTCCAGCTTCCGCCAGTGCGTAGAGTGCGCCTTCGGACTCCTGGATCTGCGCTTCTGGTGGCGTATCGATGGGGCTGTCGTAGGCCGTCGTCACCATCTCCTCGCCAATCGCGATCAGGGCGCGGCGAGTCGCTAAGTCATAGACGGTGCGGCCGTAGTCGGCGGCATTGATGATCGTGGTAGCGTTGGCGGCCAGCCGTCCGAGATACTGCGGCACAGTCATATGGCTGTCGATTGGCTCGGCGTTCTCGAAGAACGTCCGCATCGTCACCGGCGTCGCCTGCTTGCCCGCCTGGATCAGCTTGCTCGCGATCTCAAAGATCTGGGCGTGGATCGGGTCGTAGAAATGCTCAATCTTGAGGAACCCCGACACCCGGTCGAGCGCTTCGTTGTTGACCAGGATGGCACCGAGCAGCGCCTGCTCCGCATCAATGTTGTGCGGCGGCTGGCGGAAGTTCAGCGGCTCATCCGAGCGCACCTGCGCATGCAGGCGGTCGGCGAG
>JAYSVA010000254.1:0-7902 GCA_043718785.1 Hyphomicrobiaceae bacterium | reverse complement strand
GGCCGCCTTCGCGGCCATGACGAGAAGGGGGAGATTTTTTAAAAATACACAGTCGTCTGTTGTTTGTGTAATCGTCTGATATTTATTGATTTTTCGTTACGCCGAATCACTTGTGTGCATGCCGTAGCTTGAGGGGAAGGGCAATCGCATATGACGTCAAATCTTGCGCGATCCTGCCGGTTTTCTCCTCCTCCCCCTTGAGGCCCTCAAGGGGGAGGAGGAGAAAAACCGCGACGGTGTGCGCGCGGCGAGTTCATAGGCGAAAGCCCTGCCCTTGAGGGGGAGGATAGCGCTGCCTCGATTTTTGTTCTTCACAAAAATCGAACTTGGCAGCGCGAGGTTGGGGGGGAGGAAACACGAGAGGGTTGTGCTCTGCAAAAGGTCAGCCCACAGGCTCGACGGTATAACTTGCCGCTCCGTATGCTATGCACGCGTTCGGGGAGCACTGGGACCATCATGTCGAAATTCGTCATTGCGCATTTGTCGGACCCGCATCTGGGGCCGTTGGAGGGGTTTACGCCCGCTCACTGGAACCTGAAGCGAGCATTCGGCTGGATCAATTGGCAGCGCAACCGCTGGGATGTGCACCTGACCAGCGTGGCGGACCAGCTGGTGGCCGACCTGAAGTTGCAGCAGCCGGACCACATCGCGGTCGGCGGCGATCTCGTCAATATCGGGCTGACCGCTGAGTATATCCGGGCCCACGCCTGGATGCAGGCACTGGGCAGCCCGGACCGCGTATCGCTGGTGCCGGGCAATCACGATATCTACACGACGCTGCCGAAGGGCGAACCGGGCGTTGAACGCTGGCGGGCCTATATGACGTCGGAGACGCCGGTGCCAGGCGCGGTCAACGGCTTCCCGTATGTGCGCCGGTTTGGCGAGGTGGCACTGGTGGGGCTCAATTCAGCCGTGGAGACGCCGCCAGCGGTGGCCACCGGACGGCTCGGCACGGCGCAGATCGAGGCGGCGGCGGCACTGCTGCGGCAGCTGGCGTACGAGGATGTGTTCCGCTTCGTGATGATCCATCATCCGCCGCTGCCGGGCCAAGCCAAGGACCGGCGCGAGCTGCTCGATGCGGAGGCATTCAGCGCCATGCTGGCAAAGGTCGGCGCGGAGCTGGTGGTGCACGGCCACAACCATCGGACGATGCAGTCGCGTCACAAATTGAACGGGACGGGAGCTGACGTGCCTGTGATCGGCGTCGCATCGGCGTCAGTCGCCAAGCCGCACAAAAGCGATGATCTCGCACGCTATCATCTGTTCGAAATCGAGCGGCACGGCCCCGGCTGGCGCATCGAAATGACCAGCCGTGGCCTCGCTGTTCCCGGGGGAGCGGTTGTGGAGCTGGCGCGGCAAACACTCTAACCGCGCCAGCTGAAGCGCCTAGTACCGTTGAGCCAATTCGCTGAGTCTATCGACACTGCCTCCTCCTCCCCCTTGAGGGGGGAGGACCGCGCGGCTCGATTTTTGTACTTCACAAAAATCGAATTTGCCGTGCGAGGTGGGGGTGACTTTGGGCCAGTCCAGCCGCACGGAGATCACCCCCACCTCACGGTGGCGTCGCTGCCGCGAAGCCACCGTTGTCCTCCCCCCTCAAGGGGGAGGAGGCGAAAACCGAGAGTGTGAGTGCGTTGGCAAACGGTCAATCGATTGGCTCGTTGGTATTACAGACCCATTTTGCCACAGGTTGTGCGACCGACGAAGCCGTCGGCGGGCGAGATGCCTTCCTTGCGCTGGAACTCGCGGACGGCGCGATCTGTGCCGGAGCCGAAGTTGCCGTCGGCACCCTTGGCGAGGTTGGCACCTTTGGCAATCAGCGCCTGCTGGATTTTGACGACATCTGGCCCTTTGTCACCCGGCCGGATCGACTTGCGGCCGGACGGGAACGTCAGCGAACAGGCGCCGCTGCTGGGACCCGAGCCAGCCGAGCCGGTGCCGCCTGAGCCTGCAGCGACTTCAGCACCGAAGCCTTTGCAGGGCCGTGCCGTGCGCGTGCATACCCAGAGCTTGCGGCCGTTGACGACGGTTGTTTGGTTGCAGTCGATCTTACGATCTTCAGCACTGCTCCAGTTATTGTAGCCCGGGTCGGCGCTCGCGGCAGCGGCTCTGCGCCACGCTAATAGCGACTGCGGATAAGCGCCCACTGTCCGGCTGATCGATGGCTCGCTGGCGGC
Organism: Hyphomicrobiaceae bacterium; assembly: GCA_043718785.1. Classification (GTDB taxonomy): domain Bacteria; phylum Pseudomonadota; class Alphaproteobacteria; order Rhizobiales; family Hyphomicrobiaceae; genus JAYSVA01. Next base: position 5,725 of record JAYSVA010000254.1, on the reverse strand, counting down.
GGTTACTTTAGTCTTCACGCATTCTTTTGCCATGGCGGCAGAACCGAACGTCGAAGCGGCAATCAATGCGCCGAATGTCGCCACGAACCGTGTCGTTACGTTACGAGTTTTCATGAAACGCCCTCTTCAATAGAAGATTACACCACAAAGTCAGGTCACTAGACCGATGGACTAGTGTGGAGCAGAACGCAGTTGACTGCAAGTCCGTAACCGCTAGGTGGTTATTACCAAGTCGGCAAGCGGCGTCTCAGCAGCCAATCAGCCGCTTGGAAACTGCTCCAGCGTGAACCGCTGACTTTGGAAGATTTGGGGTTTCAGCGGCGGGGTTTGTAGACCTGGGAGACTTCATCCCATTCGAGCTGGCCGAGATCGCGCGGGCCGCCTGCCTGCTGGTCGGCGGCTTTGCGCAGCTGGGCTTCGGCCGCATCTGCCGCGTCCTTGGCCGCGTTGACCTGCTTGGCCACCCAGCGGTAGCCCGCTAACGCGCCAGCGCCGAGCACTGCGAGTGCGATCAGTTGTGGCAAGACGCACCTCCTACAAAGTCAATTGGCAACGATACTTCAGCTACCATCCGCCGCTGTATAGACCACATTGGTGGCCAAACCTAGTCGCTCGACCAACTGAGACAAGGCGATTGCATGAACAGATGGCTCAAATCTCTTGGCTTCTCCCTTGCCCCCATTGCGGGGGTGTTTGGACTGGGATGGGGGGATGGGCACTCGCGCAGGACACCCCCCACCTCGCACGGCAAAATCGATTGCCCCCCGGCATCAAACTTAAACAAGTTTTTCCCGGCACGCGCCGCTGTGGTATTGTAACGTTGGATAACTTAAGAGGTGCAGCATGCTAGAAACTTCCCCCCTGCTGTTTAACATTATCGTCAGTCTTGTCGGACTATTGCTATATGCCTTCCTGTGGCGCGTAACGCAGGACCTGCCGACGGCGTCCAAAGTGTTCTCCCGCATTGCACTGGCGATGGTGATTGTGGTGCCGCTGGTCTTGGCGGTGTTCAACACCATGAGCGGCAACAAGTCGGCCTCGACTGGTCCGGTCGCCCCGACGGCGAGCGCCCCGACGTCTGCCACGGTGCCGCCGATCAAGCGAACGAGGCCGGCGGAGCCACCGACCGACGTGGCGAAATCCACCGAGACTGCCCCGCCACCCGCGCCCGCTCCAGGCGGAGCCGCGCCGTCGCGTGGGCTGCCCGTGCCACCACCAGCACCGGCACCCGTTGTTACCGCGACACCCGCGCCCGAAGCGCCGAAAGTGGTACCAACGCCAGCGGGTGATTTTGACGTCGTGCCTGTGTTCTACGGCACTGACCGCTCGAGCATGCCAGCGACTGGCTCAGGCTCGGCACGCATCACCTATGACAGCAACCGCGCTAAGCGGATGGAGCTGGGCCGCGCCATGGTGACCGTGCCGCGCATCCACCAAGTGCCGAATATTGAACGGCCTTGGGCCTATCGCCTGCCGCTGACCAACATCGTGCTCTACACAGAGGCCGAGGACCCGAAAAAGCACTTTACGGTGCAAGAAATCAAGGCGCTGAGCGAGGCTGAATTCCTCGATTTCGTGAAGCAGCGGCTGGCCACGTCAAAGGCGTTCCAGGACCACGCGATTGTCTTCGTGCACGGCTTCAACACCACATTCGACAATGCGGTCTACCGCACGGCCCAGATGTCCTATGATCTGAAGTTCGATGGCGTTTCAGCGCTGTACAGCTGGCCGTCGAAAGGCCAGACCGGCCTGCAGGACTATGGCTATGACCGCGACAGTGCCGGGCAAGCCGAGCCGTATTTCAAGCAATTCCTGGAGCTGGTGATCCAGAAATCCGGTGCCAAATCGCTGAGCGTCATTGCGCACAGCATGGGCAACCAACTGCTGCTGCCCGTGCTGAAAGACCTGAAGAACTCGATGCCAGCGGGCGTGCAGCTCTCGCAGATTATCCTGGCCGCCCCCGATGTGGATCGTGATCGGTTCGAGATCATGGCGAACGACATCAAAGCCTTCGCCAAGGGCGTGACGCTATACGCTGCCTCCAACGACCGGGCGCTGAATGCGTCGATGCGGTTGGCCGGTGGCGTACCGCGCGCGGGCGACGTGCCAATTGGCGGCCCGCTGGTGGTTGCGGGCGTCGACACCATTGATGTTACGCAAACCTCAACGGACTTCTTCGCACTCAACCACTCAGGCTACGCCGAGAAATCCGCGCTGCTCAACGACATCCAGCTGATCATCCAAACCGGCGAGCGCCCACCCGAGAAGCGTGTTCCCATTCTGGAGCGGCTCACCACGCCGAAAGGCGATTATTGGCGCTATCCGGCGTTGAAGTAAGGGCAGGGCGAGCTGGCTAAAACCGAGCTCGCCCTACCAACCCAGGGCAATTGCGACGTCCGTAGGTCGGGTAGAGCCCGCTTGCGAGACCCAACACAGCTTGCTCAGGCCCTACGCAGCCACCTCCCGCAGATGTCGGGTCTCGCGAAGTCGCTCTACCCGACCTACGTCCATCAGAATTTTTCGATATGCGATTGCCGCGTGCGCTTCACCCGGGGCTACAATCCACGGTCCCTCCGGGGCGAAATGGTCCGCACCTCGGCGCGCTGCCGCCTGTGCGTTCACTCGACACGCTTACTCGATACGTTCACTCGTTACGTTAGCTGGTCGCGTTCGCTTGAAGCTAAGGCATGATCAGACGGTCGACAACGATCAGCGCCCGCCCTCACCGCATTGTCTCCGCCATGTAGCCGGCGGCTTCGGCGTTGGACATGGCGTCGGCGGCGTACGTGAAGGTGCCTTTCTCCCGCACTTCCTTGGCGGCGCGCAGGAACCCGCCGAGGGCGGCGCGGGCGAAGGAGCCGCCGACGCTGATACGTTTGACGCCGGCAGCTTCGAGGTCGGCGACGGTGTAGGCGGCACCCTTCAGGCCCATCACGACGTTGACTGGCTTGTCGATGGCGGCGCAGACGGTGCGGATGGCGTCGAGGCTGGGCAATCCCGGCGCGTACAGCACGTCGGCTCCGGCCTTCGCGAAGGCCTGCAGACGGCGGATGGTGTCATCGAGGTCCGGGCGCTTCCACAGATAGTTCTCGGCCCGCGCGGTCAGCAGGAACGGGCGGTTGCGTGAAGCTTCAGCAGCAGCAGCGACACGTTCAACCGCGTGGTTGAAGGCGAAGATCGGATCACGGGCGTCGCCGGTCGCGTCCTCAATCGAGCCGCCAACTAGGCCGACATCCACTGATGCAATAATGGTGGCCGCAACGGCCTCGGGTGATGCGCCGAACCCGTCCTCCAGGTCGGCTGACACGGGCAGGTGCGTTGCCTCAACAATGGCGCGGGCGTTGCTGAGAATATCCTCGCGGGTGAAACTGCCGGAGGAGTCGCGCCGTCCGAGCGAGAACGCCAACCCCGCGCTGGTCGTCGCCAGCGCCTCAAACCCCAGCGACGTCAGGATGCGCGCCGTGCCCCCATCCCACGGGTTGGGGATGACGAACGCGCCGGGCCGCTCGTGCAGGCGCTTGAACGTGGCGAATTTGGCGTTCTGATCGGGTGTTGGCATCGCTGAACCTGGTATAAACGGTTAGGATCAGGAAACGGGTCGCGAACTGACGGATACGGTGTCAGGGAACCAGGCGATATCTGCACAGGTGACATACTGATGACCAAGCCTCAAGCCAAATCGCGGGATCAGCTGGGCGCGGGCGCGACGATCTCCACCCGCGTTGCGGCGCTTGATTGGGCGCGGATTACGGCGGACCTAGACATGCGTGGCGTGGCGACGACGGGGGCGCTGCTGACGTCTGCGGAGTGCGCGGCGCTGGCTGCAACGTACCCGGATGACGCGGCCTTCCGCAGTCATATCATCATGGCGCGGCATGGCTTCGGTAAAGGCGAGTACAAATATTTCAGCCGCCCGCTGCCAAGCCTGATCGATGGCCTGCGTTCATCGCTCTATCCGCAGCTAGTGCCGCTCGCCAACCGCTGGTCGGAGGCGATGAAACTGGGCGTCAGCTATCCGGCGCAGCTGGATGCGTTCATCGCCCGTTGCCACGCGGCAGGGCAAACCCGCCCGACGCCACTGCTGTTGAAATATGAAGCGGGCGACTACAACTGCCTGCATCAGGACCTCTACGGCGATAACGTCTTTCCGCTGCAGGTGGCGTTCCTGCTTAGCCGTCCGGGCGTAGACTTTGAGGGCGGCGAGTTTGTGCTGGTCGAGCAGCGGCCGCGCATGCAGTCCCGCCCCGAAGTGGTGCCGCTGCTGCAGGGCGAGGGGGTGATTTTCGCTGTTCGCCATCGCCCAGTGGTCGGCACAAAAGGCACCTACAGGGTCAACCTGCGCCATGGCGTCAGCCGTGTGCGGTCAGGCCAGCGCTTTACGACGGGCATCATTTTCCATGATGCGACATAAGTTCGTGCGACCACCATGAGCTTTATTGCTGCACATGACGATTCGTGGCACTGTGAGTAATGCCTAGCACACGCCAACGCCGCGCCCTTGAAGACGGACACGCCCGCAAGTACCTCGTCATTGTTGACGAGAGCTCCGAGGTTGAGTCTGCGCTATACTTTGCTGCCAGCCGCATCGCTCACACCAGCGGGTCGATCATCCTGCTGTATGTGATCGAGCCGCAGGATTTCCAGCATTGGGCGGGGGTCCGGCAAGTGCAGCTGGAAGAAGAGACGAACAAGGCTAAGGCGTTGTTCCGGCTGTTCCATCGCAAGCTCAGCTTGGCTGGTTTCCCGGAAATCATCAGCGATGAAGTGATCCGCGAGGGCAAGCCGAACGAGGAAATCGTCAAGCTGATCGAGGATGACGAGGATATCGCCATTCTGGTGCTGGGAGCCGCTGCCGATGCCAAAGGGCCGGGCAAGCTGGTATCGTCACTGGCGACCGGCAAGACGGCGGGTGCGTTTCCTGTGCCGATCACCATCGTGCCGGGCAACCTGAAGCTTGATGACCTGAAAACGCTGGCTTGAAGTCCGTGCAATCGGCAGATTGCCCAATCGCCACGTCGCCAAGTCGCCAAGTCGTGAAAGGCAATGGCGATTTGGCGTCTTCACGATTTCACGAACTTAGTGTAGAACGCTTCTAAAGTCTGCGCCCTAGCGCACCGGAGCCCGATCATGTTCATCCAAACCGAAGCGACGCCGAACCCGGCCACCCTGAAGTTCATCCCCGGCAAATCTGTGCTGACCGACGGCACGGCGGATTTCCGCCAGCCCGGCGAGGCGTCAAACTCGCCGCTGGCCACACGGTTGTTCGAGATTGACGGCGTCAAGGGCGTGTTCCTCGGCTCCGACTTTATCTCGGTGACCAAGGACGAGAGCGAGTGGCAGCACCTGAAGCCCGCCATTCTCGGCGCGATCATGGAGCACTACATGTCGGGCGCGCCGGTCATCGGCACCAACGGCGCCAACGACGAGGCGACGACTGAGAATTACGACCCGAAGGACGCCGACACGGTCGCGACGATCAAGGAACTGCTGGAAACCCGCGTGCGGCCAGCCGTCGCCCAGGATGGCGGCGACATCACGTTCCACGGTTTCCGCGATGGCGTCGTGTCGCTGCACATGCGCGGCGCCTGCGCCGGTTGCCCAAGCTCCACCGCCACCCTGCGCCACGGCATCGAGAACCTGCTCAAGCACTTCTGCCCGGATGTGCAGGAAGTCCAGGCGGTTTGAGGCTTTTCGCCCTCGCTCCGCCCAATTGTGGGGAGAGGGC
>JAYSVA010000253.1:0-21831 GCA_043718785.1 Hyphomicrobiaceae bacterium | reverse complement strand
ACTTCGGGCCACACCCGCCGCACGCGCCGCACGGAGACCACCCCCACCTCACGACGGCATCGCTTCGCGAAGCCATCGTTGTCCTCCCCCCTCAAGGGCCTCAAGGGGGAGGAGGCGAAATCCGGGGGGGGCGGAGCAAGACTTGGCATCATGTGCGTTTGCCCTGCCCCCTAAACCGATCCTCCCCTCTCAAGGCTCAAGGGGGAGGAGGAGAAAACCCGCGACGGCGTGACCGCGGAGAGTTCATATGTGATAGCCCTGATCAAGGGAGGAGGAGGCGAAAGAACCGAGAGGTCCGTATCATTACTGTTTGGGATTAGCACTTCGCAACGATCCCAACAGCCCTGCAGTGGGCCAGCAATCCACGCGCAGCTTGGTGCGGCGCTGATACTGGCCGATCTGCCAACGTGTGTTCGAACCGATCTTGCCGTCAATCTTATCGATGGTCGCGCCGCCCTGCTGCAGGCGGCGCTGGATTTCCTCGACGTCGCGGGTCGGCAGCTGGGTGATCGCCCCCCACGGCGTGCGGAAATCACCACCACCGGAGATCCGGTCGCTCAGATTGCCCACAAACACGGCATAGAGGTCGGACGTGTTGTAGGCGCGAATGACCTTGAAGTTGTCCGTGACCAGGAACTGCGGGCCATACGCACCGCCCGGAGACATCAGATAGGCTGGCTTGTCGGCGTGTGCTGGCGGAAATGGCCGACCATCGGTTCGAGTGACACCCGCCTTCGCCCAATCAGCCAACGTACGGGCATTGACCGGCCCTTCGTTGGCGCAATCAACGGAGTCCGGCAGGCGGATTTCGAAGCCCCAGGGCAGGCCGGTGGTCCAACCCTTGTCCTTCAGCTGCTTGCCCGCCGAGCCCAGCGCATCTGGCACGGAGTTGAGCAGGTCCGGCTTGCCGACGCCGTTGCCATCAATCCGCACCGTTGACGAGAAAAACTCCGATGGCATGAACTGGGTCAGCCCCATCGCCCCCGCCCACGAGGATTTCATGGTGGCAGGCGTTACCACGCCCTGCTCCAGCAGCTTCAGGCCGAACAGCAGTTCCTGGCGAAACTGCTCCTTGCGGCGGCCCACGTACGCCTGCGTTGCCAACACCTTGATCGCATAGTGCGGCAGCTTGTACGAGCCAAACGCCGTCTCGCGGCCCCAGATCGCCAGCACAATCGCCCGCTCCACCCCGAGCTTGGCCTCGATGACGTCAAGCGCTGGCGCATAGCGTTTGGCCAGCTCACGCCCCTGCGCGCCGAGCCCTTCGAGCTGGCTCCGCTTGAGGTAGTCCTGTGGCGGACGGGTAAACTCAGCTTGGCCACCACCCGTCGGCGTGCGGCCCGGCAACGCCAGATCCGGCAAGGTCAGATCCGGCTCGACGCCCTTAAACGCGAGGTCGAACGTCGGCCGTGAGATGCCAAACGCCTTCGCCTCCGGCCACAACGCCTCCAGCCACGCCCGGAACGCCGCATTGTCAGCTTGGGCTGGGTTGGCAAGGCACAGTGTCAGCAGTGCGAACAGGCCAAGCAGGCGGGCTATCATCTGCGACAGACGGGCTTTGCTCACACCCGCTATTTTCGCCCCCTCCGCCTTGAGGGCAGAACGATCGCATATCAACGCGCCGCGAGCACACCGTCGCGTTTTCCCTCCTCCTCCCCCTTGAGGGGGGAGGACAGCGCGGCTCGATTTTTGTTCTTCACAAAAATCGAATTTACCGTGCGATGTGGGGGTGACTTCGGGCCACTTGTCCCGCCGCACGGAGATCACCCCCACCTCACGAGGGCATCGCTGCGCGACGCCATCGTTGTCCTCCCCCCTCCAGGGGGAGGAGGCGAAATCCGGGAGGGCGGAGCAAGACTTGGGCGTAATATGTGGTCGCCCTACCCTCAAGGGGGGAGGGAGGGAGAAAACTGAGATTGTGGGCGTTGGGCCATGATCAATGGCAGCGACACTGCGATCTGGCGTGTGGGCAGTCCGCGTCATGGTGGGCCTGTGGGTGGCGGCAGTTGAGCGCTGCAACTTAGTCGGGGTCTGGCCAATTGGCGAGACCCCGTAAGCGGCAACCGTGTTGCCGGCCCACAGACGTAACCAGGAGATAGGGTTGGGAGAGAAACGCGACGCGCGCGGGTTTCTTATCAGATGCCGCGGGGTCCATACGGGGCCAGCCCCCCAGTATCAACGCCTCTCGCAGCATACCCAAAACATAGCCGAGTAGCGTCACGCTGTCAAGAGATAATCTGCTAACTGACATCGTTAACGCAAAATATTTTCACCGAACGTGGCAAGTCAATGAAAATGCACGATTTTCCAAACAGCATCACGCGTGGCAATGTCGCCCGACACCCGCCCAACACCCGCCCGACCATATGGAACGGCGGATCGTCGTTAACGCGCCAAACTCTGAGGAACCAAGATGGCACCGAGCGAGCGGCCGCCCCTCACCCTCGCCGTTGCAACTCGTTTAATGGCTAAAGAAACGAAGAATTTTCCCTCTCCTCGTTTTGACGGAGAGAGAGTGTGAGGTGTGAACTGGCGCTAAGCCAGTTCAAGCCGAGGGTGAGGGGCGGCCACAGACGCAGCCCCGGATCAGCCCGTGCTAGACGCGGGCGGGGTTTCGCGTTGCTTCTTCTTGGCGGCGTATTTTGAACCGGCCATATCGGATTTGTCAGACACGGATTTCATATCGCGTGAGACAAAGCCTTTGGCTGGTTTGGCGCCGGCCGCAAACTTGCCTTTGCCACCGGCACCTTTGTAGGAGCTGGCACCCTTGAAATCGCCCTTTGGCGCGCTGTCGCGTTTGCCGCCGGTTGACGGACCCGCGTCGCGTTTCACATAGCCGCGCGGCTCATCGCGGCTGCGTGGGGCGCGGTCGCTGGCCACGAACGGCGCGCGATCCCGCGCGACGTAGCCTGATTTGGGGCCTGACTTCGGCGCATCCGATCCGAACTTAGACTGGGGCTTTGCCTCGCGCCGTGGCTCATCAGCGCCAGATTTGTCCCACTTTTTGACGTAGGGCTTGTCGGCTTTGACGTAAGGCTTGTCAGACTTCGCATACGGCTTATCGGACTTCACATAAGGCTTGTCGGACTTGACGTAGGGCTTGCGCTCTACCGCATCGTTGACCGGTTTATCCTTGAAGGCCTTGGCCTTGAACGGTTTGTCCTCAGCCACAGTCTCAGGCTTGGCCACTTCAACCGGCGCTTCAACAACGGCGGCCTCGACCGGCTTGTCATAGCTGCGCTCAGCCTTGGCCGGGCGTTCGGTACGATCAGGACGCTCGCTGCGGGCTGGACGTTCAGCCGGACGATCATACGAGTTGCCGCCTTCACTCGGGGCGTCGCCGCGGGCAATGTGGCCTTCCTTGGCCGGATTGACGCGGACCGACTCGGCGAACTGCTCGGCGAACTCAGCCACAATTTCAAAGCGGGTATCGCGGTCGGCAATCTTGATCGAGCCGATTTCCGATTTGGTGACGCCGCCAGCCTTACAAATCAGCGGCAGCAGCCACTTCGGATCGGCATTGCGCTCGCGACCAATGTTCAGGCGGAACCACACCATCGGCCGGTCATCTTGATAGCGCGACGGGCGCGGCGCCCGCTCGCTGCGATCACTAAAGCGATCACTATAGCCACTGGTGCGCGGAGCTTCATCACGCTCGGGACGTTCAGTGCGCTCAGCCGGGCGGTACGGGGCCCGTTCGTGCATGCTGTCACCCTTGACGCGCTCGCTGTCGCTGCGACCAGCGTTCGAACGCTCACCGAACGGCCGGGCGATGTAGCCCTGGCGCTCACCGACGTTGTCATTGCGTGGACGGTCACGGCCATAGCTCGGGCGTTCGCCACGTTCTGGGCGGTCGTTGAAGCGCGGGCGGTCACCAACCGAGTTATCGCGGCGCGGTGGTCCGCGATCCTCAGACATTTCTTCCGGAGCAGGCAGGCTAGCGCGATGCATGCGCAGCAGCGCCACCGCCACGTCGTCAGCCGAGCGAACTTCGAGCAACGCTTTCGCCGCCGCCAGATCTTCCTCGTTTGCAACCTCCGTGAACATCGGATCGGCCAGGAACCGCTCGTGGTCGCGGGCGCGGATGGCGTCCGGGCTCGGTGCGGCACCCCAGGTGACTTTGAGCTTCGCGCCCATCATCAGGTCGTCGGCTTTGCGCCGCTTGTTGAACGGCACGATCAGCACGCACAGGCCCTTTTTGCCCGCGCGTCCAGTGCGGCCAGAACGATGCAACAGGGTCTCGGAATCGTTCGGCAGATCGGCATGGATCACCAGCGCCAGGTCCGGCAGATCGAGACCACGGGCGGCAACGTCGGTTGCCACCAGCACGCGGGCACGGTTATCACGCAACGCCTGCAAAGCGGTGGTGCGCTCGCTCTGCGTCAGCTCACCCGACAGGGCGACCGCTGAGAACCCGCGCTCCGCCAGACGGGCATGGGTGCGCTTCACCGCTTCACGCGTCGAGCAGAACACCAGCGTCGCGCGGCTATCGTGGTAGCGCAGCACGTTGACGACGGCGTTCTCGGTATCGCCGGGAACAACGCGGATCGCCTGATATTCGATGTCGGCGTGCTGCTCGTTACGGCGCAGCGTTTCGATGCGTTTCGCCTCTTTCTGGAAGCGCCGGGCCAGCCGTTCGATTTCGCGCGGCATGGTCGCCGAGAACATCAGCGTCTGCCGGGTCTCCGGCGTTTTCTCGAGGATGAATTCGAGGTCTTCACGGAAGCCGAGATCCAGCATCTCGTCGGCTTCGTCGAGCACGATGGTCTTCAGTTGTGACAGGTCGAGACGGTTGCGCTCGATATGGTCACGCAGTCGGCCGGGCGTACCGACGATGATGTGCGCACCACGGTCGAGGGCGCGAGCTTCGGCGCGCGGGTCCATGCCGCCGACGCAGGTGATGACGGACGCGCCCGTCTCGGCGTACAGCCAGTCGAGCTCGCGTTGCACCTGCATCGCCAGTTCCCGCGTTGGCGCGATGATCAGGGCGAGCGGCTCGTTGGCGCGTTCGAAGCGCTCAGCGTCCCCCAGCAGCGTGCTGGCCATGGCGAGGCCGAACGCCACGGTCTTGCCGGACCCGGTTTGGGCCGAGACCAGCAGGTCCTTGCCGATGACATCGGGCTCGAGGACGGCGATCTGAACAGAAGTTGGAGTTGCATAGTCACGCGCTGCGAGTGCGCGCGCGAGCGCGGGATGGGTCGGCGGAAAGGACATGTGGATGTGAGCTTTTCTATGTGGCGGCCAACGCGTGGCCATTGATCGGCCGATCAGGATCGGCCTTGGATGAGAAGCCGACAGTCATCAACCCTGATGATATCGGCCGCGGGGCTAGCTGTTGCGGCCCACGCCCCCACCCCTAAGTCTTGGAGGAACTCGGTCCGCCACGATGCAATTCCGCACCGTGTACTCTACGATTTCAGCCCCTTAGCCGATTATCCACAGGACCGCCAGCCGTCATTCCGTCACGGGGGGTGGCACTTCGCCCTCTCCCCGCCCGCTTGCGGGGAGAGGGCAGAGGCCAGCACGGCGGAAGCCGGGCAGGCCGAGGGTGAGGGGCGGCCGCTTGTTCCGAACCCGCTGCCGCCCCTCACCCCCGGCGCCGCCATGATTCGGGATTGCCACGAAGGAACCCCAGTTTACGGTTTCCAGCCATCCCATTCGGCATTCAGATGGTCGTGGCGCGGGTCCACTGTCGCGGTGCGGACAGCTTCGAGCCACTCGTCTGGTAGGTTGCCCACTGTATAAACTTTGCGATCACGGCGCAGCAAACGCGTGTACTCCTCGGGCGAGAGCACCACCCACTTATCGTGGCCATCTACCGTAATGGCGACCGGTTCGCGGCGTGCGTGCTCGCCGACCGCATCAAATGTCTCTTGGAACGCAGCAGACGTATAGCGGGGCATTGTCATGATGGCCTCCGGTTGACTACTACTGACTATCGCACACAGTCGCAGCTCTACAGCAAGGTTTCTGATCATGACCTGGTCCATCATTGCACGTGATCATGCGACGGGCCGCATCGGCATTGCCGTCGCGACGAAGTTCTTTGCCGTGGGGGCGATGGTGCCGCACATCCGGACGGGGGTGGGGGCGATTGCCTCGCAGGCGTTCATGAACCCGTTCTTTGGGCCGCAAGGGCTCGATCTGCTGGCGGGCGGCGCGTCGGCCCAGGCGACCGTGACGGCGCTCACCGACGCCGATGAGGGCCGCGCCAACCGCCAGCTGCACATCATGGACACGACCGGCGGCATGGCCGGATACACCGGTGCCGCCTGCATTCCATGGTGCGGCCACGTCAACACCGCCGCTTGCTCGGTGGCGGGCAACATGCTGGCCGGGCCTGCCGTCATCGCCGACACCCTCAAAGCGTATGAAGCCAACCGCGACCTGCCATTTGCCCGCCGCCTGCTGGCCGCTATGAACGCGGGCGAGGCGGCAGGCGGCGACAAGCGCGGGCGGCAATCAGCGGCGCTGCTGATCCACGACGGCGAGGACTATCCGCTGCTCGATCTGCGCGTTGACGATCACACCCAGCCGCTGGTCGAGCTGGCCCGGCTGGAAGCGGTGGCGCGCGAGCGGTTCGTGCATTTCCGCCGCCACATGCCGCGCCGCGCCCAGCCGTCCGGCTTGATCGACCGCACCGGCATCGACGACATGATCGCCCAATCCATCAAGGATGGCTTTGAATAAACCCAGCGAGCTTATCCAACTACTCGTTCAACTCTCTCGTCCCCCCTCCCTCCCCCTTGAGGCCCTTGAGGGCAGGGCAATCGCACATGACGTTAAGTCATGCTCCATTCTGCCGGTTTTCGCCTCCTCCCCCTTGAGGGGGGAGGACAACGATGGCTTCGCGAAGCGACGCTATCGTGAGGTGGGGGTGGTTCCGCGCCGCTGGTTCTGCGGCCCGAAGTCACCCCCACCTCGCACGGCAAATTCGATTTTTGTGAAGGACAAAAATCGAGCCGTGCTGTCCTCCCCCCTCAAGGGGGAGGAGGCGAAAGAACCGAGAGGTCAGCGTCGTTGCAAGCCAGCATCAAAGCGGTTGGGTCAACGAACTACGGCTTTTTCGGCGGTAGCAGGGGTTCTGTTGGAGGCAGTAGTTGTGGGGTCTTGTTTAGGCCGCGCACCGTGAAGTTCGGCACATAACCCATCGATGCTGACCGGCGCTGCGCCTCGGCGCGCGCCACCGGGTCATCGAGGTATTCGACGACGAACACGGGGCGTTTGTCGGCCCGCAATTGGTCCAACAGCGTGCGGGTGCTGGTCACCTCGGCTTCGGGGTTCTTCACGCCATTGCCGCCCAGGCCATAGAACATATCCTCCTTGGCCACCGCATCAATCGCCTGCCGGTAGGGCTTAAAGGCCAGCAGCTCCTCGGCATTCTGCGGCACGACCAGAAATCCGGGTCGCCGCCCCTTGGCATACTGCGAAATGGTGCGGACAAAGCTCACCATATCCTGTTCAGCGGAAGGGCGCTCCTTCTGCCACTGGTAGTAGACATCGACGCGGTCGAGATACACGCCGTCGAACCCGGCATCGATGATGCGGTCCAGATACGGTTTGCGCCAGCCAAACTTGGTCTCCGCCAATCGCTCCAACGTCGACGGGTTGGCGTCAACGATGTGGCGCACCCAGCCCGGATGCCAGAACTTGACGGGAAAGTTACCCGGCCAATTCGGGTTCTCAGCGGCCATCCAACTCGGCGGCATGCTGGTCCAGTGCGGCCACCAATAGAACCGGTAATTCTCCGCCTCGCCAACCGACAAGTAAGCCAGCACAATACGCGCCGACCCATCCGGGCGGCGACGGATCGATTCCACCTCCTCAGGCGTCCAGGCCCGACCGTCGGAGCCGCTGCGCGAGTAATCCACCACCATCATGTCGACGCTGGCCGGGATCAGCCGTGGCACGACCCGCTGCAGCTGATAACCCCAACTCTTGACGTCGGCGATGGCCGGCCCCTGCCGTGCGGGCAGCACGGGGCGGGGACGCGGAAACTGCGATAAGGCGACAATCGGCCCGATCAGCAGCGCCAGCAACAGCAGCAGTTTGATCAAGCCGCGCAAAAGTCTCAGGCCCCGTCGTTGTTCGTTTGGCTGCAACGTAACGATATCGGCACGCGTGAGCAATTGTAACCGACAACGCGACACACAAACTTGTTGATCTGTCAGCCAGCAACAAGGCAAGCTGATAGCGGCTAACGCGCCTGAGCTGAGAAAGTTGCCTGAATGACCACGCCCCTTCTGCGTCGCAGTTTTCTTGGCGGACTAGCCAGCGTTACGGGGCTGGCTGTGGCAGGGCCTGCGCTGGCGCAGACGTCATCGCAACCGTACCCGCAGTGGGTTGAGACGTTCCGCCCGCGCGCGCGGGCCCGGGGCGTGTCGGATGCCACCTACACCCGCGTCATGGCGATCAAGCCCGACACCGCCGTCTATGCGCTCGACAAGGCCCAGCCGGAGTTCCGCGAGCAGGTCTGGCAATATCTCAACCGCCGCGTGTCAGACTGGCGCATTCGCGTCGGCAAGGAGCGGGCCAAAGAGCACGCCCCCCTGCTCGAGAAAATCGAGCGGGAATACGGCATCGACCGCTACACGATGCTCGGCCTGTGGGGCATGGAATCGGCGTTCGGCGATGTCGTCACCAACCCCAAGCACATGCGCCCCGTCATTCCGGCCCTCGCCGCCCTGGCTTGGGGCGAGCCGCGCCGCCGCCCCTATTGGGAGCAGGAACTGCTCAACGCGCTCGTCATCATCGAACGGGGCTGGGCGCAGCCCGCCGATATGCTCGGCTCCTGGGCCGGCGCGATGGGCCACACGCAATGGATGCCTGAGGTCTGGCTCAACATGGGCGTCGATTTCAATCGGGATGGCCGCGTCTCGCCGTTCGGCACGCCCGATGATGCGCTGGCGGGCACAGCGCGCTATCTCCAGAGCCGAGGCAAATACCGGCGCAGCGAAGGCTGGGGCTACGAGGTCAAGTTGCCCGCAGACATGGCGGCGAACTCATCGGAGCTGGTGGCGATCTCATCGTGGACGGCGCGCGGCGTCACCCGCGCCAATGGCCGCCCGTTTCCGCGTACCGATGAACGCGCCAAGCTTTGGCAACCGGCGACCGGCGGGCCGGTGCTGCTGATCACCCAGAACTTCTCGGCGGTGCGCTCGTACAATCCGGCCAACACCTACGCGTTGGCGATTGTGCATCTGGGGGACCGCATCCGCGGCGACGCGCCGTTTGTGCAGGCGTTCCCTGGCGGCGAGCGCATTATGACGCTCGAAGAAGTGCAGGAAAGCCAGCGCCTGCTGACGGCCAAAGGCTTTGACACCGGCGGCACCGATGGCCGCGTCGGCCGTGACACCATGCTGGCCGTGCGCAACTTCCAGACCAAGGTCGGCCTCTCCCCCGCCGATGGCTACCCGGGCCTGAAAGTGCTGGCGCAATTGCGGTCCGGCAGCTGAGCCTACTTTCGATGTCTCGCTCATCCTTCTCCCCACGCGTTCCCGGAAGCCGTATTGACCGAAGGGAAATGCGGCTGTCCGGGATCTTTACAAGTCGAATTGTGGCACCCATCAACCAAGTCTCGGACGGTAAAGACTCCGGACATCAAGTCAGCGCGTGGCGCTGAATTGATTCCGGAGACGCGTGGGGAGGGGGTTGTGCCCAGTCCGAGGACGTAGCAGAGATCCTAGCATCAACCATGGAGACTTGCATTGGAGCCGATTCCAGCCATCGCCGTCGGCCAGGATGAAACCCTAGCCCACCTGTTCGACCAGCTGCCCGCCCTGGTCGGACCGGACCTGCAGCGGCGCGGGGCGTGGTTCAGCGAGCGGTTCCGCGTCGGCATCGGCTCCATTGCGTTTGACGTCACAGCCGCGCAGGGCCGGATCGTCAGCGTCGAGCGCGGGCCGTTCCTCATGCGCTCGCACCGCTTTGCGATCATGGCATCGGCGGACGCCTGGCAGCGCTTGTGGCAGCCAATGCCGGAGCCGGGTTGGCACGACATTCTGGCGATCTACAAACGCGGCTATGCCCAGATTGACGGCGAGTTGCAGCCGCTGATGGCCAACCTGCAATACGTCAAGGACGTGCTGACAGCACCCCGTCAAATCACGCGGAGCAGCAAGCCATGAAAGCCGCGCTGGAGCCCATCATCGGGCGCTATATGACGATCACGCTCGGTGGCCGCCCGAACCGGGTGTACTTCGAGGAAGCCGGGCAGGGCATTCCGCTGGTCTGCCTGCACACGGCGGGTGCTGATGGCCGACAGTTCCGCCACCTGATGCTCGACGAGGCCGTCACCAAGCACTACCGGGTGATCGCGTTCGACATGCCGTGGCACGGCAAATCCCTGCCGCCGGAAGGTTTTGAGACCGAGGAATACCGCCTCACGACAGCCGCCTATACCGAGATGGTCACCGCGTTCTGCGCCGCACTGGCGTTGGAGAAACCCGTGGTGATGGGCTGCTCGATTGGCGGGCGGATCGTGCTGAACCTCGCCATCGAACATGCCAGGCTGTTCCGCGCGCTTATTGGTCTGGAGTCGGCGGACTTCCAGCAGGGCTGGTACGACACCACCTGGCTCAACCGGCCGGACGTGCACGGCTCCGAGGTCTGCGCCGCCCTGGTCTCCGGCCTGATGGCCCCGCAAAGCCCCGATGCCCGCCGCCACGAAACGCTGTGGATGTACAAACAGGGCGGCCCCGGTATCTTCAAGGGCGACCTGTACTTCTACCGCGTCGACGGCGATTTGCGCGGCCGCACAGGCTCAATCGATACGTCGGTGTGCCCGCTCTATCTGCTGACCGGCGAGTACGATTTCTCCTGCACCCCCGACGACACTCAACGCACCGCCCAAAGCATCAAAGGTGCCGACATCACCGTCATGAAAGAACTCGGCCATTTCCCGATGAGCGAGAACCCCGCCCAGTTCCGCAGGTACATTCTGCCGGTACTGGAGAAGATCAGAGCGGCGGCGTAGCGCATCAAATCAGCCAGTCGGTGGCCTGCAACTGGGTGCTGGTGATGCCCATCAGCATGATCAGCTCGTTGGCACCGGAAGCCGTGACGATGCTGATGCCGGTGTTGGCACCCCAGTTCAGAACGGTGACCCCACCGACCGCATGGATGTGGTCAATGCCGAGCTGGTAGTCATAAACCTGGGCGAAACTTTTGCCCGATTTTGTCATGATTAGCGGGTCTGTGCCGAACTGGAACAGATCGGCGCCGGCGCCACCGTAAGCGTATGTATTGCCTGCGCCGAAGTGGAATGTATCGTTACCATCGCCGCCCCACATGCCGACATCGCCGAGGCCACGGCCTTCGAGGGTGTCGTCGCCGGCACCACCGTGCAGTGCCGACCATTCGTGTGGAACGGCCGTGCCGCTGTTGTCGATCAGCGTGTCGTTGCCGAGGCCACCTTCGACATAGTCGACGCCCGCGCCGCTTTCGATGCGGTCATTGCCGTCGCCGCCATACAAGCCGTCGTTGCCCGCGCCACCGAAAATGAAATCATCACCGCCGAGGCCGTAGATGGTGTCAGCGCCGAGGTTGCCGGACAGCGTGTTGACTGTGTTGGTGCCGGAGATCCAGTCGTCGCCAGCGCTACCGTTGACGTTCTCGATGCTGCTGAGGGTGTCGGTGCCGAATGCACCCCAGCTCTGGCCGACGACGAGGTCGACGATGGCTCCGGGTAAGCCGGTGGCGACGGTGACGGGCACAAAAGCCCCACGGTCGAGCACGTCAGAGCTGTAGTCAGCGGTATCGGTGCCGAGGCCGCCAATCAGAATGTCATTGCCACTACCGCCATTGAGGATGTCGTTACCAGCGCGGCCGTCGAGTGTATCGTTGCCGGAATTGCCCCAGAGGGTATTGGCTCCAGCGGTGCCGCTCAGGACGTCACCTGCGCCGCCGCCAATCACGTTTTCGATCGAGATAAGTGTATCCGTCGCGCTGACAGACTGGTTCGGCGCCGAATTACTGTAATCCTGAAAATTAACGGTGCCGACGTTGAGGTCAACGATGATACCCGTCATGACTGTGGCACCGGGAGCGTAGGTCATCCGCTCGCTGTAGTTGATCGTGTCCGAGCCCGCACCACCATTGATGGTGTTGTTGCCGAGCCCGGCGTAAAGCACGTCGTTGTGCGCCGACCCGATAATCGTGTCATTGCCACTAAAAAACATGCCCTCGTAAGACTGCGGGTCCCAACCAAACCCATTGGAATATGCGTAGGCCAACCTCTCGACCGTCAGCGACAGGCCTGTGGCTTTGATAACGGTCGTGACGGGTCCCGCCGTATCCGTGAGGGTGATATTGGTCACGTTGCCATCGAATGGTCGCGGGTTCATCCCTGGAACGGCTGCTGGATATACGAACCCTGTGCCGCCGAAATGTACCAAAGTCCGGTATGACGGCGAAATGGTCGGAGCGGACAACAAGTCGTAACCCGTGCTCGTTGGTGACAGAACGCTGCCCGGAGTTTGCCCGGCCAACTTGCCCAAGTACGCCTGCAGATTGACACCGTGTGTGCTCGCCGACAGATCAAACGTGGCCATACTCAACTCCTGATACTCTGACGTTTCATTCTTTGGCCCCACTGCGTCGAACTGAGACGGCTGGCGGCTGCGTGGCGTTAACTATGCATGCATCGTGCCATTACTCTCTGGGCCAATCATCGTTTGCAGATCACATTGGTCGCTCAAAGATGACTGAAGTCTTGCCATGACCGCTGAAACGCGGGTTGTCTCGAAACTATCGCAAAATTGACGCATTATTGGAGGACCGCGCGTTACTAAACATCCCAAATCCGGGCAAGCTTGGGGACAGCGAGGCTGGCAAGCCCGGCGAGACTGTACTAACCTGTCCACCGAAAAGGCCCGGACCCAGCCCCGGATCGCGACTGACGTTAGGACAGCGCCATGGCGGCATCGAACGCAAACTTACGACAGCCGGTTCCAACCGGCAGTAAACCCAGCCCCGCGCCGGAACCACGCACGCAAGACCCCGAGCGCGTGAAGCGGGACATCTTAGCGGTGGCGACGACGGAGTTCGCGGCAAACGGCTTTAGCGGCGCGCGGGTGGACGAAATTGCGGCGCGAACAGCCACCAGCAAGCGCATGATCTACTATTACTTCGGCAGCAAGAAGGGCCTGTATCTGGCCGTGCTGGAGGCCGCTTACCGGGGCATCCGCGATATCGAAAGCGGGCTGCACCTTGACACGCTGGAGCCGGAATTAGCGATGAAAGCGCTGGTTGGCTACACCTTCGACTACCAGAATTCACACGCCGAGTTCGTGCGGCTGGTGATGATCGAGAACATTCACGGGGCCGAAAATCTGCGCGGCTCGGATGTGATCCAGGGCCTGAATGTGCGGATCATCAACAGCCTGCAGGACATTATTGCGCGCGGTCAGAAATCGGGCAAGTTCCGCCGCGATCTCGATCCCGTTGACCTGCATATGACGATGAGCGCCTTGAGCTTTTTCAACGTCTCCAACCGCGCGACGTTCTCAGCGATCTTTAAGGTCGATATGGCCTCCGCGCAGGCTTTAGCGATTCGCCGGGCGCAGATCATCGACGTCGTGATGCGCTATGTTCAAGCGTGATGCATCAGAAACTCGTTGACACAAGTAACCGGTTAGTACATTTTGTTAACGATCTTATAACTAGACGATCCACCAAGAGATCGCGCCAAAAATTTGCCACTGGAAACGTAACTAAGAGCGTGACCTGCATCAGCAGGGACAACGAGGAGGACGTATGACCACCCCTATTAATCGCCGTTCCGTACTGGCTGGCGCATCAGCTGCCGCCGCACTTGCTGCCACGTCAACAACGGCGTTCGCGCAGGCTCTGCCAGCCCTGCGTCTCTCAGGCCCGATGACCGCCACCGACCAGCGCGCCATTGCCTTGCTGGAAGTGTTCGGCCCCGCCGTCAAAAGCGTTGCTGACTTCCAGCCACACTGGAACGCCACGCTGTTCAAGCAGGGCACCGAGCTCGACGCGATCTCGCGCGGCAACCTTGAAATGTGCATCTCGTCACCGCAGGAACTGGCGACGCTGATCCCGGCTTGGTCGATCTTCACGGCGGGCTACCTGATGCGTGACGCCGCCCACCAGAAGGCCGTATTCGCCAACCCGGTGATGGACGAATTCAAGAAGGCCGCCGAAGACAAGCTCGGCGTCAAGCTGCTGTCGGTGATGTACCTCGGTCGTCGCCAGATCAATCTGCGCAGCGACAAGGAAATCAAAACTCCGGCCGATATGGCTGGCGTCCGCCTGCGCATGCCGCCATCTGAAGCATGGCAGTTCCTCGGCACCGCGCTTGGCGCGTCGCCACTGCCAATGGCATTCGGCGAACTCTACACCGCCCTGCAGACCGGTGCGGTTGACGGCCAAGACAACCCGCTGCCGACCGTGCGCGACAGCAAGTTCTTCGAAGTGACGAAACAGATCGTGCTGACGAGCCACCTCGTCGACCTCAACTTCATCACGATCTCGAAGAAGTTCTGGGACGGCTTGAAGCCGGAGCAGCAGAAAATCATCCAGGACGCTGCCGACAAAGCCTCTGATTCAGGTCGTGCCGCCCAGCTCAAGCTGGAAGGCGAGCTGGAAGCGTTCTTCAAGGAAAAGGGCCTGAAGGTCTACACACCAGACGTCGAGTCCTTCCGCGCCAAAGTGTTGAAAGACTACGCCGCCTCGAAGTTCGCCAAAGACTGGCCAGCAGGCATGGTCGATAAGATCAGCGCCATTAAGTGAGACGCTATGGGGTAAGCTCAGGCACTCTCCCTGCCTCCGGTTCCCCGGAATTTTCTGCCCGCACAGCGGGCTGATGATATCCGGGGTCTTCACCACGATCGTTTCGACACATCAGGGGCTAACCCCGAGTGGTGAAGATCCCGGATAGACCAGCCGACTTGAAGTCGGCGGGTCTTCCGGGAAACCAGATGAGGGGCAAAAATTAACGCCCCGGCTGAACCTTTTCCCTCTTCTTTTGACTCATGCTCTCGGGGCAAATTCCATGTCGAACCCAAGGCGTTGGCTCAGCCACCGCGCGGATGACTTCGTCGGCTTTTTGATGGCCGTGATGTTCTCCGTCTTCATCATTCAGATCGTCACGCGCTACCTCGCCAAGTACCAGCTCGCCGCCGATTTCGGTTGGACGATGGACTTGAGCTCGACCTGCATGGTCTGGTTGGTGTTCTTCGGCGGTGCCTTTGCCCTGATCGAAACGGATCACGTCAAGTTCGACATGATCTACAATCTGTTCGGCCGTCAGGCGCGGCGCTGGATTTCCGTGTTTACATCCCTGCTGATCGTTGTGCTGTTCGCCATCGCCATGCCGGCCGTCTTTAAGTACCTGTCATGGTTATATAATATGGGCAAGCCGAACTCCGCCCTGCGCAATCCGTTCACTGGCAACCTGATCTACATCTCAACGATTTACGGCATCTACCTGCCGTTCGCCGCCTGGATCATCTGGCGCTACCTGTCCCGCGCGGTTCGCCTGATTATGGGGCATCCGTACGAGACGCTGGATGGCGTGGCGCTTGACGCTGCGGGCGTCCCCATCGTCTACGATGCCGACGGCAACCCCGTCGCCCCCGACCTCGCGCCTGTCGCTGTCGCCGTCACTCCGGAGGCGAAGTAATGGATCCGTTTACCGCGTGTATCATCGTGCTGGCGGTGCTTGCGCTGCTCGGTGCCCCCATCTCGCTGTCGATGATCGCCTCGGCCATCGTCTATCTGCTCGTCAAGGGCCAAGACTTAGCGCTGGCCGCCGAGCAGATGCTGCAAGGCCTGTATGACAGCCCGCTGCTGCTCGCCATTCCGCTGTTTATTACCGCCGCCAACATCATGAACGCTGGCCAGATTAGCGAGCGGCTGCTGACGTTCTGCGTCGCGCTGGTTGGCCGGTTCCGTGGTGGCCTCGGCCATGTCAACGTCGTCGCCAACATGATCTTTGCGGGCATGTCCGGGTCGGCCGTCGCTGACGCCGTCGGCTTGGGCAAGATCATCATCCCGATGATGACGCGGGAGGGCCGCTATTCGCGCGGCTACGCCACCGCGATCACCGCTGCTGCCGCCACCATCGGCCCGATCATCCCGCCGTCAATCCCGATGGTGATGTACGCGCTCGTCTCCAACGCCTCCATCGGCTACCTGTTCATGGGCGGCATTGTTCCCGGCATCGTCATGGGTGCCGTGTTGATGTTTTATAACTGGACAGTCGCCACACGGCGTGGCTTCCCGGTTGAGAAAGCGGTGCCGCTGCGGGCACTGCCTCGGCTGACGCTAAACGCCCTTCCCGCGTTGCTCATGCCGGTGTTCCTGCTGTTCTGCATCTACGGCGAAATGCTGATCCCGGCGATGTCGGGGCTGGTGACAACAACAGAAGCCGCCGCCTTAGCTGCACTCTACGCGCTGCTGGTCTCGACCTTCATTTACCGGGCGATGACTTTCAGCAAATTGCACGGCGTCTTCATCGAGAGCGGCAAGGCGACGGCGGCGGTCGGCCTCGTGATCGGCGCGTCGCTGATCTTCAACTACATCGTCGCGTCGGAAAACATTCCGGCAAAAGTCACGGCGATGATGGCCGGATCGCAACTGACCGCCACCCAGTTCATGGTGATGGTCAACCTGCTGTTCCTGGTGCTCGGCTGCCTACTCGACGCGTCGACGATTATTTTGGTTATCGTGCCGCTGTTCATCCCAACCTGCAAAGCGCTTGGCATCGACCTCGTGCACTTCGGCGTCGTCACTGTGGTCAACTGCATGATTGGGCTGATAACGCCGCCCTATGGGGTGTTACTGTTCGTCGTCAACGCCATCACCGGCGTGCCGCTGAAGGAGATGATCAGCGAAATCTGGGGGTTCATTGCGGTGCTGGTTGTTGCGCTATTCGCGATGATCTTCTTCCCGGAAATCGTGTTGTACGTGCCGAAAATGTTCGGCTACGTGCCGGGTTCACGCTAAGCAGCAGAACGGAACGCCACCATGAGCCGCCTGATTTACATCCTCAACGGTCCCAACCTGAACTTGCTCGGCAAGCGCCAGCCGCACATCTACGGCCATGAGACGATGGCTGACGTGGAGCGCGACTGCCGAGCATTGGCCAAGGACCTGAAGCTCGATATCAAGTTCCACCAGAGCAATCGCGAGTACGAACTGATCGACTGGATCCACGAGGCCCGCGAGACCGCTGGCGGCATCGTCATCAATCCGGCCGCGTTCACGCATACGTCGGTGGCGCTGCTAGATGCGCTGAACACGTTTGATCATCCGGTGATCGAGGTGCACATCAGCCAAGTGCACAAGCGCGAGGCATTCCGCCATCACTCCTATGTCTCGCACCGGGCTGACGCCGTGATGGCCGGCTTCGGCACACAGGGCTACCAGCTGGCGCTGCGCCGCCACGCCGTACTGCTTGACGCGAAGACAACGAGCTAACCGAACTGACATGACCACCATTCGCGGCACCACCAAGCTTATCGCGCACCTCGGCTATCCCACCGAGTCGTTCAAAGCGCCGATGATCTACAATCCGTACTTCCAAAAGCACGGCATCGACGCTGTCGTCGTCCCGATGGGCTGCAACGCTGACAACTACGCCGCGTTCCTGCCGCTCGTGTTTAAGCTGTCGAACATCCATGGCGCACTGATCACCATGCCGCATAAGGTGACGACGGTCGCCATGCTCGACGTGCCATCAACGACGGTACAGGTCGCTGGCTCGTGCAACGCCGTGCGCCTCGGCACCGATGGCCTGCTAATCGGCGATATGTTCGACGGCGAAGGTTTTGTGCGCGGCGTTCGGCGCAAGGGCCGCCCCCTAAGAGGCACACGGGCGCTGGTGGTTGGCTGCGGCGGCGTCGGCTCCGCGATTGCTGCCTCGTTGGCCAAAGCTGGCGTCGCTGAACTCAGCCTGTTTGATCCGCACCCGCCGATGATGGACAGGCTCGCGGCCCGCCTACGCAAATTTTACCCGGACTTGAAGGTCAGCACCGGCAACAACGATCCCGCTGGCCAGGACATCGTCGTCAACGCCTCGCCGCTCGGCATGAACGACGGCGATCCGCTGCCGATGGACGTCACCCGCATCGCGCCCACCGCGTTCGTTGGCGAAGTGGTGATGAAGACCGAGATTACGCCGTTCCTGGATGCCGCCCGCCAGCGTGGTTGCCAATACCAGATCGGCACCGACATGCTGTTCGAGATGATCCCAGCCTACCTCGAGTTCTTCGGCTTCCGCACCTCAACCCCGGACGAACTGCGCGCGGTTGCCGAGCTGCAGTACTGATGCGTTCACGGCTTGATGTAGGCGTAACCCTTCGCCTGCAGCTGCATCAGATGCACCACGCCGGATTTCTGCACCTTGGCCTCTGACATCAGCGGCACCTCTTTACCCTCGGCCTTGCTCATCCGCTCCTGGGTATTGCCGCAGGCCGAGAACGAAATCTGCGGCTGCTCCAGCGCCATCGCCGAAATCCGCGCCTTCACTGGGCTGGTGTCGCTGCGCAGCATATGCAGTCCAGGACCATACGTGACGATCTCAATCGTTACCGGCTGGCCCATGCTTTTGAATTCAGCCAACACGTTCTCGGCATTGTTGAGCGCCAGCGCCATAATAGCGGGGTCGTTCTGGTTGACATGCAGCGCGACCAAATTGGCGGCCTTGGTCAAAGGTGCCGAAGGCGGCTGCGTCTGTGCCAGTGAAGGCGCAGTAAATGCGGCAGCCGATGTCATGACGACGATTAGTAGGTTCGAAACTCGCATGTTGTCCCCCTGCGTTGTTAACACTCAACTCTAGTCATGGCGTTAGGTTGATGTCACCCAAAAAACCGAGACTGGTGCCGCCCGTATTGTCGCTATCAGCGCCGACGGCCACCGCTTCGATCGGCGGAACCGCTGCGCTCTCATGACCGAACGCCCGCAAGAAGTCCTGACGGATGTTGCGTCGATGGCTTGTCCAACCGCCGCTGACACCATCAACCACCCAGTACTTGAGACGGGCGCTGAACGGATTGTCGATCACCGTATCGACCGGCAGCTTGGCATCCCAGATGTAGCATAGAGTCGCCGCTGGCAGCCGCTCTCCAGAGACCTGCCGCGCCATGCCCAACAACGCACGCTCACTGAAGGACAGTCCGTCGGTCGGCATATCGAACAACACGCATACTTTCAGGGCCGCATCATCGCCAGCTTTCGTCTGCAGGTCGGCACGGGCGAGCGGCTGGTCCAGCCGCCAACGCCACGCCAATGAGGTGGTGGCCGTTGGCACCAACCGTTCGAGTTTGTGAACCAAGGACCCGTAAGACTTGTCGGTGCGCAGCCGCAGCACGTTTTTGCCGTCCATCGGAACAACATCGAAGCGGGCCAACGGCACCTTACTATTGGGCAGCCCCATCGGGCGCCACGCCGCCAGTGGTAGCTGAGGCTCGGCGCTCGAAAACGCTTCCAGTTTGGTTGCCGGTTTGACGATTTGTGCCACGGCGATGTGTGGCATCACCAGTGCCCAAACGAGAACCCAAGGCTTTGCTGACCACGTCATACCGCTGGCTGCTCTTTGCATGTGGGCTTTTCGCTCTTGCGCCAGCCTTGTGCGGTCCAGCTTGGCTTGCCGGGATCCGGTTCAGCGGCCTTCTGTTCGTCACGTGACTGAAAATAGAACTCGAAGCAGTTGTCGCCCAGCCGAACCACGCGGAAGCATCCGCCGGTCACCGCCCCATCGTAAATCGTGCAGAACTGCCCGTTCACCACCGACCATTGCCCGGTCATTTTGCGCCGCGCCTCGGTGTATTCGATCCGGCCATTAGCGGCATAGCTTTCGACGAACGTCACCTCGCTGGCGTAGATGCCCTCGATGGTGACGCCAGCAAAGGCCGCGCGGATGTCGGCGTCGCCCATCCATTTGGTGTTGGCGAAAGCGGGCCAAGCCAGCGCCACCAGGGCTGCTAGCGACCCACTCCATGTCAAAATCCGGCGCATAGGGAACTCACGGTCATCAGATATAACTGAGGTGAGTATGGCGGCAAATTGCGCTAATCTCGGGGCGAAAACACTCCGGAGGACAGCCGATATGCCGTCAACTGCAGCCGCAACAGCAAAACACACGGCACACGGGCAAACCATCCCGCCGGAAGCCCGCGCCGTGTTGCATATCGACCTCACGGCCTTACGGGCGAATTGGGCACGCCTCAACCGCGAATCCGGCAAGGCCGAAACGGCTGGCGTGCTGAAGGCCGACGCCTACGGCCTCGGCCTGGAACCGATTGCCCGCGCGCTCACCGCCGAAGGCTGCCGCACATTCTTCGTCGCAACCTTGGAGGAAGGCCGCCGCGCCCGCGCCATCCAGCCGGGCGCCGTTATCTACATCCTCGACGGCCTGCTGCCGGGGGCCGAAGCCCACTACGCCGGGTTTGACCTGCGCCCGGTACTTTCCAGCGAGCCGGAAGTGCGTGACTGGGCGGCCTATTGCAGCAGCCTCAAGCGCCACCTGCCCGCCGCCCTCCAGCTCGACACCGGCATGAACCGCCTCGGCCTGCAACCGCCGGAGGTCGCCCGCATCGCCGCCGAACCCGCCCTGTTGCAGGCCTTCCACGTCGCCCTGGTGATGAGCCACCTCGCCTGCGCTGACGAGCCCGCCAACCCGATGAACCAGCGCCAACGCCTGCTGTTCGACGAGCTGCGCCGCCAGCTACCAGATGCCCCCGCCAGCCTGTCGAACTCCGGCGGCACGTTTCTGGGGCAACCATTCCACTACGATCTCGTGCGGCCTGGCATTGCCATGTACGGCGGCCGCGCCTTCGAGGGCGGTGAAAACCCGATGCAGACCGTCGTTCGCTTGGACGCCCGCATCCTGCAAGTCCGCGACGTCAGCGTCGGCGATGTCGTCGGCTACGGCGGCACCTTCACCGCCACCCGACCTTCGCGCATCGCCACCATTGCCTGCGGTTACGCCGACGGCTTTCTCCGGGCGCTCAGCAGCGACGGCAATAAACCGGGCGCAGTCGGCTATATCGGCCCGCACGCCGTGCCGCTCGTCGGCCGCGTCTCGATGGACCTGATCACCCTCGACGTCACCGACGTGCCAGCAGGCCTCGCCCGACGCGGCGCCTGGGTTGAAGTGATGGGCGGCCGCGTGACGGTGGACGATCTCACCGACCGCGCCGGCACCATCGGCTACGAACTCCTCTCCCGCCTCAGCCGCCGCGTCCACCGCGTGTACGAGGGGGAGCGGGTTTAGGCGGAGAGGCGCGGTTTAGCTTCCGGCAGCTGTCTGGGGTAGACCGGGCGCGTGGCACGTGCCAACGCGAAGCGTGCAGTTGACCCAAGCAGACGTCATCCGGGCAGGACTCGCTGAAAGCTGCAACCCTACATACGATCCATTGCTGCGAGAGTGGAACTCGGCCCCGGAGGGGCCTTGGGCTGTAGCTGCGGGTGGAGCGCAGCGGAACCCGTAGAAAGAGGTCTCCCGTTGGTGGAGCCCCGGAGGGGCGCAAGAATATCGGTGCTGACTAATCGGCACGTGCACGCCCAATTCCTCCGCCCCGCCGGGGCGGATACCAATGAGAAACGACTTTTCCACGAGTTCCGCTGCGCTTCACCCGTGGCTACAGCCCTCGGCCCCTCCCGGGCCGACAAGGCGGCAGCATCTGGCCCATAGTTCGCGTTCTCGCGATTTGCTGCCTACAGTCGAAGTTGGAGCGCAGGCTGACGGTCTTCAAGATTGAGCCCTCTGGCGGGACATCACATTTCCGGCGGGTTCATCACCTTCGGCACCTGATCCTCTCACTCAGCCTCTTGGCTCAGATACGCCACTGCAGCCGAGACGCC
>JAYSVA010000252.1:0-3563 GCA_043718785.1 Hyphomicrobiaceae bacterium | reverse complement strand
GCTCGCATCGCGCGCTGAAGGAGCGCGCGACCGAGCCCCACGCACTCGTCGATTGAAGCAGAGTGGGTCTCGGCCCTGCGGGTTTTGATCGTTGCCGCATAAGCCTGCGTGCAGGCCAGGCTGAACATCGCGCATCAAAACAAGCCGCTAGCAAGTTGATTTCTTTCAAGTCTATTTGGCCATGGGCACGTTGGGCTTCGTCATCAACAGACGAGGTTCGACATGTCCGCACTCAACGTCCACGCCACAGCACCGATCTCACCCGCGCTCGTCGCCATCGCCCTTGACCACCTCGCGTTCATTCCGGGCCGCCAGCCGCTCGACCCGGACGCATTGCTCGATCTGACACGGCGCGTCAGCGCGACAGAGATGGAAGCAATCACGCTGCTTGTTCGCATCCGCGCCGCCGCCATTGCTTTGGCCGATCCGCGCTGGCCGAGCTGGTCGCACTATTTCAGATCCAATCCGCCAGCAACTTACCGCGTCTTCGACGCCGTCGTCCTCGATATTATCGCCACGCTGCCACTGGATGCGTCGCTCCGTTTTGCGCCGGAGGTTTTCTTTGACGCGCTGCTCGCCAGCATTCCTGTCGACGGGTGCAACTGATGCACGCCCCACGCGCAGGCTGCTCAGACCTCACCAAAAACAGGCCCCCGGGTCAGTTTCGAAGCCGTCCACGCGAGCCCCCGGTTCGGGTGATGGCTCGCGATGGCCGGCTCCGAAAACAGCCCCGCTTGGGGAAACTCTTCTCTCCACCAGGAACCTTCAAATGACGCAGACATCTCGTAAATCCCTGAAATTCCACAATTCCGGCAATCGTTTCGGTGTTAACGAAAAACCGCTTCCAATTTTAATCCGGCTCGGTATTGTTCCGCATAATGTTTATCTCATTTCTTAGGAGTAACTAATTATGACCGACCAGAAACAAGCGCCGACTGATGGTGAAATCAAGAACGGCTTCTTTATCAACAACGGCACATTCTCCGGCAACTTCACGACACCGGATGGCGATCAATACGACATCCGCAAACTCGAACCACGCGAAGTAACCGACCCGCGCTCCGGCGAAGTCGTCACCATCTGGGGCGGCTACGCCACGGCCCGCGACCGCGATCTCGCCGCCAAGGATGCCATCATGCAGACGGAGTTCAAGAAAACCGGCGCACGTCCGAGTGAACTGTTCGCACCGGAAGCACGCGACATCCCGCTGTATGTCACGCTCCGCAATCGTCCCGGCAAGGGCTTCACCGACATCGGCTCGTTCTGGAATGCACGCGGACGCTACACGGTCTTGGCGCGCGATCTCTCAGGCAAGAGCGGCCTGCGTTTCGGCGGCAACGTGCTGCCATGGAAATCGCCAGCGGCTCTCGAAGCCGACCGTGCGGCGAAGGCCGACGTGGCAGCGCCAACAGCCGCAGCAGCGAAGCCTGATGCCGAAGCCGCCCGTGCAGGAGCCGACAAGCGCGCCCGCAAAGGCCGCGACGCCAAGCCATCCGCTGATGCGTAAGCAATGAACATGGGACGTCGGGCGCTCAGTGCCCGGCGTCTCCTTTCGTTGGCGGGGTCCCGTTTGGGCAACCCCGCCAGCGAAAGGAGCGCCCCAAACATGGCCAAGAAACCACCACGCAAATATACAGCCCTCAAGGACAGTGAGGACACGTCGACGAAACCACGTGTCGACGTGCATGAGGCCATCACCGCCAAGATAGTCGCGGCCATCGAAGCCGGTGCCGGTGAATTCCAGATGCCATGGCACCGTCCAGGCGTCGCTTTCACCACTCCTCGCAATGCACTGACCGAAAAACAATATCGCGGCAGCAATATCCTGTCACTGTGGATCGATGCCGCCGCGAAGAAATTCGAGCATCAGACCTGGGCGACATTCAAGCAATGGCAGGAGCTGGGCGCTCAAGTCCGCAAGGGCGAAAAGGGAAGTTTAATAGTTAAATATGGCGAGTGGACGCCAAAAGCCGCCGATGCGCCAAAACCGGAATCCGGCGGCGACGATGCCGACGCTGGCAAACGTCTGTTCGCCAAAGCAGCCTACGTCTTTAATGCACAGCAGGTGGACGGTTACGCCATCGCACAAGCCGTGCCGCGCGAAGATTTGACCGTCCGCCTCGCCCACGTCGATGCCTTCATCGCCAACACTGGTGCCGAATTCCGCGAAGGCGGACAGCGCGCGTTCTATCGGCATCGTGACAGTCGCGGCGAAGGCGACTTTATTCAAATGCCGCCGCGCGAATTGTTCACGGGAACTGCCACTTCGACACCGACAGAAAGTTACGAAAGTACCAGACTTCACGAATTATCACATTATTCAGGCGCCTCGCATCGTTTGAACCGGCAATTCGGTGAGCGGTTTGGTGATAAAGCCTATTCATTCGAAGAATTAGTCGCTGAATTATCGGCAGCATTCCTCTGCGCCGAATTGGAGATTACTAATACACCGCGCGCCGATCACGCCAAATATATTCAAAACTGGTTGGTCGTATTAAAATCCGACACCAAGGCGATATTCTCGGCCGCGTCGCTGGCCACCCGCGCCGTCGACTACCTCAACGGCCTGCAACCCGGCACCAAAGCTGCCGCCGTACCAATTGATGGTGACGCGCCAGGACGACCGTCCAGCGACAGCACCTCCAGCGTGCAGACAACGCTTCGCTTGCCAAGAGTGGCGGGGCCGAAATGAGCAGGAAGACCCAAGCAGCAGCAGACGACGACGGAGCAACTCCGAAACTCGACATCCAGCGCATCCGCGTCAACGCCGAGGGCTATGATCGTGGCGGCGCCTACTGGGGTGCCGGTCACGACGTGTTCATTGCATCCACGCCCGATGGCGCCGAACAAGTCACCATCCGCGCGGCCAACCTGATCGAGGCACGGCTGAAGGCTGCCAAGGAGTTGGCCGAAAACGGCGCAGCAGCAGCCGCCGAGAAGGAACCCATCGGCGGTCATCCGACGCGCAAGAGTCGCATGCACTTGGACTGGCGCAATGACATCACCGGCCAGACCGTGCGCCTACGCATCACGCATTCGCGCAACTATCTGACCACGGGCACGGACCACATCGAGATCGAAAGCGTCGATCCCAAACGCGCGGTGCTGCCGATCACCGATACCGGCTACCGTTCACATTTTATCGCCGGGGCCGACATTGATCGATGCGGCGGCCTTCGGGCCTTCGTCGACGGTTGGCTCAAAAGTGCAGCTGCATCGAAGCCGTGGCAGCGATCCCAGGTGGCGGCCAAGCAAGGCGATCTGTTCCAATGGGCGGATGCAAAGGTCGAAGTGACGAAGCCGAAGCGCCAGCGCACAAAGCCGACACCAAAGCCGATAGCGCCAGCCACCAAACCCCGCAAGAAGCCAGCGCGCACGCGCGATCCAGAATGATGCTGGGACGCAAGGAACGCCGGGATCAAGGGGCCGCCGCCGAAGACCGGTTCCGCGCCTGGCTCGACCGTTGCACGCTGCCGCATATCTTCGTCGAGCAATCGAAGGGGACTATCGCCCAGCCGTTGCGCGGGGAAATCAAGCGCCCGGACTTTCTGGTTGGCCTGCCG
>JAYSVA010000251.1:0-7933 GCA_043718785.1 Hyphomicrobiaceae bacterium | reverse complement strand
TGTCTTTGACGAACAGCCGCATGACTTCGTGGCTGTCGAGGTTCAGGGATTTGCACAGGCGGCCGACTTCGTTGGCGAACACGACTTTGGTGGCGTGCCAGACGTTGTCAACATATTTCACGGTTTCCGCCGCTAGCAACGAGGTCATCAAAACCTCGTGATCGTCGAAGGCGAGCACGGTGCGGGCCAGTTGCTCGGCGCGATGGTCCGTGCCGGCTATGACAATCTTTGATGGGTCGCGGAAGTCGGCAACGGCTTGGCCTTCGCGCAGGAATTCAGGGCTGAAGCAGACACCGAAATCCAAGCCGACCCGCTTGCCGGAGGCCTGTTCGATGGTTGGCACGACGACGTCGGCGGTGGTGCCTGGCGGCACGCTGCAACGCAGGATGACGAGGTGGTAGCCGTCCTTTTTCGCCAACGCGGTGCCTATCGAGCGGCTGGCGGCGCGGACAAACGAGAGGTCGCAGCTGCCGTCAGTGGCCGTCGGTGTGCCGACAGCGAGAATGGTCACATCCGTCTTGAGCACCGCGGCAATCAGATCGTGGGTAGCATGAATGCGCCCAGCCTCGACACCTTCTGCCAACAGGCGACCGAGATCTTTTTCGACAATGGGAGATTTGCCGGTGCGGACGGTAGCAACTTTCTGGGCTGTCACGTCCACTCCGGTGACAGAGAAGCCCTGATCAGACAGGCAGCCGACCGAGACAACGCCGACATAGCCGAGACCGATCACGCTGATGGTTGGGAGGCTAACAGTGGCGGGTCGCAGCGCCACTGTTCGAGGTTGGGTACGGAGGTTTCGAACGTTGTTTCCAACATTTGCAATGAACGCCACAAGACACCTCACTCAGTCGTTACTAGTCTGTAGGTCTCAAGAAATTTATTAGTTTGCGAACCAAACTTGCACGACACGCACATTATTGAATGTAAACTGTGTTTGCGGGGGTCTGCCCGGGTGCTGGGTGACAGCCATCGTCTCGTTAGACTGTGCAGTTGTTAGATTTATTACAGTTGGCAGTCATCAACGCTGCAACCTTATGGAAAGTTCCATGTCCAGTTCGCATGCCCGGTACGCAGTTGATATCTTGCTTTAACTGTCTCGTTATGAGACTATGTCGTGCACGGGATGATCGGAGTCAATCAAAAATTAAAGTGGCAATGAATTGATCTAAATCAAGCGCATTGCTGTTATCGACTATAGTGAACAGTGGTTTGATTTAGTCGGAATTAGGTCGCGATCGCCGATGTTTACAGCAAAGTGTTGCGGTATCGTCTTGCTATGACTTGTACGATGTGACAGACGTGCCACAAATTGTCTTGCCCGCTGCGGCCTGTGTTGTTTGCGCCCGCAAGACGCTCCCTTGTTGTTCGTCAGGATCATGAGTGATCCGAAGGAGCATGCGTTGAAACTGGATATCACACGTGAACCCGCGAGCATGGAACGCCATGCCTGGGTGCCGATCCCGATCATGGTCGACGTCAATGGGCGTCCGCATCAGGCGCCTGAATGGGGCTTGGCGGGAGTGGCGGTGCAGCCATTTCAGGACCGGCCACTCGCTGTTGGCACCCCGGTGACGCTACATATGGCGCTGCCCTACATGGGTGCGGGCATCAACTTTGATGTGCCAGGAGTGGTTGAATCTTGGAGCGAGCCGGAGCGGCGGCTGGTGATCGGCTTCCTTGGCTTGAAGGCGCATGAACGCGAGTTGATGGCCGAGTTCATCGCCCGGCATGAAAGCGAGCCATATGAACCTGGCCCGCACAGCAGCCACATGCGTGATGTGGACAGCCTCATGCTTCGTTTGCCAGCGAGTGCTGACAGAGATGTCGATCATCGACCGGCGGCCGCCAATCTGAATGCGAGCCTAGATGACATTCCGGTGGCTGCGTTGTCGGCAGAGCCGGGAACCAAACGGCGTCCGCTCAAGCAAATATTGCAGCGCGCGACAAAGTCCGCCGTCATCGGTTCAGGCTACGGTTTGCTCGGATTGGCCGTCGTTGGTTATCTCGGTTATGCCAGTTACCGGCACCTAACTTGGCTGGATGTTGGCGGTGCCACCCTGGCTGCACCGGTCGAGAGCATCCTGTCGATGGGCGATGGTGCCGTCCGCTGGACCTCGTTCAAGCCCGGCGACAAGGTCAAGGCTGGCGACGTGGTGTTGAATATTTTCGACAATGTTTTGGAACGCGAGATCGAGCAGGCGGCCATTGCCGTGCGCGAGCGCGAAGCAAAAGTGACCTTCCTGAAGCGCCGCCTTGAGTATGAGCGCGTGCGCATGGTTGGCCTCGGTCAAGTTTCAAACCAGAAATCACTGCAGATTTCGGCTGAGATCGAGGGCATGCGGGCCAAACTAAAATCCGCGAATACAGAGCGCCGCCAGCTCAGCGCCGCGACACCGGGGCCGTTGGCGCAGGTGCGGCAGCGCATTGTCGGTCTGCAGCAGGCGATGGCGTTGAAGGAGCTTGAACTGAAAGGTCGCGCTGCGCTGGCAGACAAGACAGACGGCCGCATGGCGCTGGTGGGCCAGCAGCTGGTCGGTGATAGCGGTACGCTGGAGGCGCAGCTGGAGCTCGATGAAGCCGAGGTGCAGCTGGCCGAGGAGCGGCATCAGGCGTTCCTGGATCAACGGAGCAGGCTGGCCGTGCGCGCGCCGTTCGATGGCACGCTGCGCCTGCTAACCCGCTACGACACCGCGAACATCAAGCGCGGCGACGTCGCGGCAGTCATTGAACAGAGCAGTGACCGGGGCGTTCGCGCGGTATTGCGGCAGGATCAAGCGTTGCGGCTGGCGGTCGGTTCCAAGGCGGAAGTGCGGGTGCCAGCGACTGGGCAGACGTTCGCGGCAACTGTTGCCGAGATCGAACCGGCTAGTTGGACGGCAGGCAGCATCGGGCTGCATGGCGAGGCTGCTAAAGCATCGTCCGTAACGTTGCGGCAAAATGCTGAAGACAGCCAGTTGATCGTACGGTTGGCGTTTGCCAATCCACGGCTGCTTGACAATCAACAGACCTATCGGTCCGGCTTACCTGTTGTTGCACTGATTAAGACGGGTTCAGCGGTGTCAACGACGGCCGCCACGGTAACGGCGGCGGCTGAAGATGCAGCCGACGCAGCGGTGCATCTCGGGGCCAGTTTCTGGCAGCGCTCCGTCGCCGTTGCCGCAGAAGTGCGGGTCGGTATGGCGCCGCGGATCGACAACACGACGCGGCACTTGCGCGAGATTTCGCGGCGGACAACGGACGCGGTGGTTGAAAGCTCGCGGGTTTGGCGCGCGAAAGTGGCCGAGCAGTTGAGCTCCTGGAAGCAGCGGCTTGAGCAGGCGGCTGAAGCGACCAACCAAGCAGGTCGGCGCGGGTGACCTTGGCTGATAGTGTTCCGACCGCACGCGACCGCTCTCCTAAATGGACCATGGCGGCTTGGGCTAAACTGGCTTTGTTCATCGCTACCTGTGCGGCGGTGGCCGCGTGGCTGCCAGCCCGCATCTGGGATGATGGTCTCGATGGTCCGCGTGCATTCCTGGCTGCCCTCGGTGGTCTGGCGATCTGGCGGTACGGCTGGTGGCTGACGCATCTGGTTCGGGCGCAGTATTACGCGCGTGTGCACTATCCGCAGCTCGCGGGTTCTGCCGCCAAGGTGTGGACTGACGGCTGGCGTCCGCAGCAGCTGCATTTCCTGCTGACGACTTTTCGCGAACGGCCCGAAACCATCGACGCTGTCGTCGGCGCAATCTGCGCTGAAATCCGCAGTGTTGGCCGCCCGGCCACGTTGTGGCTCGGCTCTAAGGAGGCGGCCGACGAAGGCTCGTTCGAGACGGCCTTGCAGGCGCACGGCCAGGGTCTGGACATCGCCCTCAAGATCATCCGCCAGACCGGCTCGGGCAAGCGCAACGCCATCGCGCTAATCCTCGCGGCGATGGCGCGGGAGGGGCTCGGCGCCGACGATTTCGTCGCCTTCATGGACAGCGATTTCATTCTCGAACCGGGCGCGCTGACCAAGTGCTACCCGCTGTTTGCCACCGATCCCACCCTGCACGCCTTAACCACGGACGAAGACTGCGACGTCATCGGCCCGGCGTGGGTGGCGTCGTGGCTGGATATGCGGTTCGCCCAACGGCGGCTCGGCATGCAGAGCCATGCGCTATCGGGCCGCGTGCTGACGCTCACGGGACGGTTTTCGATGTTCCGGGCGACGCATATCACCTCCGCCGAGTTCATCGGCCTCGTTTCGAACGACACGCTCGATCACTGGCTGTGGGGCGAGTTCCGCTTCCTCTCCGGCGACGACAAGAGCACCTGGTACGCGCTGCTCCGTCATGGTGTCCGCATGCTGTACGTGCCGGATGCGCACGGCTACACCATTGAAGTGATCGAGGGTAACGGTGTCCGCCGCATGGTCGAGAACCTGCGCCGCTGGTCCGGCAACATGCTGCGCAACGGCCAGCGCGCCATTGCCCTCGGCCCGCGCCGGATGCCGTTGTTCACCTGGTGGTGCCTGATCGATCAGCGCCTGTCGATGTGGACGATGCTATTCGGGCCGCTGTGCGCGGCGCTCGGCGTCTGGCGGTTCGGCTGGCCGTTCCTGGTCGCCTATGCGCTTTACGTCGCCGTCACCCGGCTGATCACGGCGCTGGTGCTGTTCACGTTCTGCCGCAAGATCGACTTCAACTTCGTCTGGTGTCTCTACGCCAACCAGCTCGCCAACGCCTCGATCAAACTCTACATGATCTGGCGTCTGCCGAAGCAACGCTGGGCCAACCGCGGCAACCAATCCGCCGGTGGCGGACAGGCCAGGTTCAAGGAATGGGCGGCCGGTTATCTCACCGTCGTCTCGATGCTGACCTTGCTGCTGGCGGGGCTGCTGGTGACGGGGATACTGCCGGTGCCACGGTGGTAAGTTTTTCAAAGTGGTCCGCGGGCGTGTGGCGCTAGTTGGACGTAGGTTGGGTCAAGCCCTCTCGCGCGACCCAACATCCACGGGTGGTGTTAACCTAGGTTTACTGCCCTCCGTCGATGTTGGGTCGCGCAAAAGCTTGACCCAACCTACGTCCATCTAGTGCCGCTGAGGTGTGACGAATTGTGAAATGATAATCTGTGAGCGAATTTTGCTACCCTCACCACAAGAACGCCCCTGGGGCGTTCGCTATCGCAGTGGTCAGCGTCTTCTCACCTCCCGAGCCCAAGTTGCGACGATTGCACGCACCAAAAATTTGCATTAGCGTTGGAGTGAGAGGCAGACAAGTTGGGTCGACCGCTTTGGTTCGCGACTTTAAGTGAGTGATAACGTGTCGTTTTAAAAGGAAAACTTCATGCTCATTTGGCTGATGCGAGCCGTGCTCGGTTTGGTTGTGGCGTTCAGTGCTTTAATGCTTTGGGGGTTGTTTCGAAAACCCGAAAGCGCATTGGATCGTGGACTCGTTGCTGCTTTGGTGCTGGTTGGTACGCTGGCGATTTGGTCGAGCTTTTCGGCAAATCCTTCGGTCCGTATGTATGGCGGCGGCATAGGCGCGGTGTTGACGCTGGCGTTGTTTGGGTGGCTGCTGACGGACGGGTTTTTGGTTGCTGTCATGGGCGGCGTCTGAGGCGATGACAATGGTGCGCCAGCCACAATATCGGCCATGGCTGGCCAGCGCCGTTATTGTGACTGGATGCTGGGCGTTTGATGCGTCGTTCCACATGGCGCTCAGTGATCCGCCACCGCGAGCCCGCACAGGTGTCGACGATGATAGCGTCAGACCGCTCGCTCCAAATGCTCGCCCGCGTGTGTCGCCACTACGGTTGCCAAAGCCGACGTTGCCGCAAGGGCGGATCGGTGTTGATGACGATAGCGTCAGGCCCGTACTGCCAAAACGCCAGCCGCCGGTGCACCGTTTAGATCATACCGTCGAGCCTATCCGTTGACCCTTTGCCACTGGCAAAAACCCATCCTCACGCCTTCCCGGAATCCGTTTCGAGCGCAGCTCGATCCGGATGTCCGGGTTCTTTACCCGCTGAATGTGGGGCGAAATTTAGCCCCACGGCACCCGGTAAAGGCCCCGGAATCAGAACAGCGCGAGCGCTGATCTGATTCCGGGGAGGCGGGAAATAGAAAGAGCCGTCGGTTTGGCTCGTCGGCATCACTCGCCAAACTTCCGTCGCGCTTCAATCGCGAGCCCGGTGGCGACGGAGCCGAAGGCGTCGCCTTCGATGATTTTGGCGTCGGGCAGTGCCTTGGCGATCATGGTGCGCAGCATCGGTATGCCGGAGGAGCCGCCGGTCAGGAACACGGTGTTGATGTCAAGCGACTTCAGGCCAGCCAACGTGACGGTTTCGGCGATTTTGGCACCGACTTTATGCATGGCGTCGTGCACGGCGGATTCAAACTGTTTGCGCGAAACTTTGAGCTTTTGGCCCTTGTCGAACGCCACCGAGGCCAAAGCAACCTCCGTTGCCGACGACAACTTGATCTTGGTGTCCTCCACTTGCCCGAGCAACTCGTGGCCCTGTTTCAGCTCCAGCACTTTCAGTAGGCGGGTGAGTTTGTCCGGTTCGGCGGATTCGTGGCGTACGCGGGTGATGTCGGTGATCACCTTGCCGTCGTAGAGCACGTTGATGC
The DNA here is from genome assembly GCA_043718785.1 of Hyphomicrobiaceae bacterium. GTDB lineage: Bacteria > Pseudomonadota > Alphaproteobacteria > Rhizobiales > Hyphomicrobiaceae > JAYSVA01. The sequence continues at coordinate 1,341 of JAYSVA010000251.1, read as the reverse complement.
GCTGCCACGTCGACAGGTCGTGGTAATACCACGACGGCGGATTCATATTGCCTTTCATCATGCGGCTTTTGAAGCCGAGGAACGGCATCAACGACTTCAGGCTGAGTAGACGGTCGAAATCCGTGCCACCGATGTGCACGCCGGAATATGAGAGGATATCGTCCTTGCGGTTGACTTGGCGGGCGCGTTCTGGCGACACGCGGACGATGGAGAAGTCCGAGGTGCCGCCGCCGATGTCGATCACCAACGCAATTTCCTCAGCCGTAACGCTCTGCTCGTAGTCGAGGGCGGCGGCGATAGGTTCGAACTGGAACTCGACGTGCTTGAAACCACTTGCCTTGGCGGCTACGCGCAATTGCTCCTGGGCCATGGCATCGGCGGCGGTGTCGTCGTCGACGAAATGGACCGGGCGGCCCATCACCACTTTGGTGGCACCGGCTGATGTTTCGGTTGCTGTTGCCGCGCGGCCAAAACCGACGAACAGTTGGATGATCTCAGCGAACTCGACGCGGCGTGAGCGGACGTAGGTCGTCTCGTCATACAGCGAGCTGCCGAGCAGGCTTTTCAGCGAGCGCAGCAGGCGGCCTTCATCGTAGTCGAGGTAGCGGTTGATCGCTTGGCGGCCGAAGTAGGTTTGGCCGTCATCGAAGTTGAAGAATACGGCGGTCGGCACCGAGGTTTTGCCGTCTTGCAGGTCGATCAGGCGTGGCTGGTTGCCCGTAAATGTCGCGATGGATGAGTTCGACGTGCCGAAGTCAAAGCCGCATGAGTCGTTCTTCGCTGCTTTGGCCACGTGGATTCTCCGAGTTGAACGTTGCTCCTAGGGCAATGCGCGGCAAATGTCGCGGCGGACCTTCGCAGTTGCAGCAAACTTCTGTCGATGGCGTGATGAATTGGCGACATAACGCAGAAAATTCACGGAAAATTAGGGGTTTGTGTGTCGGATGTTGGCGCACGCCGCCCGTTTGGTGCAGGATGCGGGCAACTAAGGGCATGTTCGTTCAGACAGGGTGATCAGATGTTGAAATGTATCGGCGCGGCAGTGGTCGCAGTGGTGTCGCTCGCAGGTATTGCGACATCGGCGCAGGCAGGCTCGAAGCCGCGCAAGGTGACCGAAGTGGCCCCAACGGCTGAGCACCGCTCGTCCAGCACCTATCGGCGCGGCCCACAGGTGCGCGGCTTCGTGCAGCGTCGCGGCGGTTATTCTTATGGCGCCTCCGACAGCATCAACACCTATGGTGATGCCCGGACCCGGTTCGGCAGCAACAGCAGCTACCGCGACGGCACCGCTGACCGCCAGACCAACAACGGCCCGTTCGACCACGGCTTCTTCCGCAGCGG
>JAYSVA010000026.1:0-11095 GCA_043718785.1 Hyphomicrobiaceae bacterium | reverse complement strand
GCCAGGACGTTCAAATCGACACCACGAATTCGAGGCCGAAATTTTATTCGAAACAATGCACTAAACCTGTCAACTACTAAGTAAACCGGACACTAGTGCCCTGGCCTTATGGTGTATTGCTTTATTGCTGGTCTATTTGCATTGGCGCAAATTTACTTAAACACACGATCATACAGCCCTAGCACGATCTCCAGGGTGATCAGGCCGATGATGTACCACTCCAGGCGGTGACTGGTGCGGGTGGTCAGCAGATCGGTGATGGTGTCGGCAGTTTCGCGGATAGCGACCAACTTGCGTTCGATGGCACGCTCGCGAGCTGGCAGATCGTATTCATCCACCAGCTTGGCCCAGAACCGTTCCAGCTCCGGGTGGTCCCACAGCACGTCCGGCTTCTCGTCGAGATCGGCGCGGTCGGCCAACCGCTGCTGGGTCAACAGTGCTTCGCCGATCTGGTTCAGCATGTCGGCTTGTGTGCCGCGTGGCAGCTTCCGCTTGATCAGGCTGCTGGCCACCGGCTCGATCCGCTCGAACGCCCGGGCGACGCGGCGCTCGTCGTAGGCCAGGGCGACCGACACGGCGAGCGCCTCGGCAATCAGCAATAGCCGGTTCTGGTCGAGTGTTTTTACACGCAGCGCCCCGGTGGAGGCGGCCAACTCGTCTTCGCCGGGTCGGGCGATGATGTCGGTGGCCTCGATCTCACGCACATCGAGCGGATCGGTGATGCGGGGCTGCAGTACTTCAATCAGTGCGGCTTCTTCGGTCGTGCTGATGCCAAACAGCGCGATAGCACCGGTCTTGAATAGGACCACAGTGCCGCCGCTGGCCGTGGTGTAGGCCAGCGGGTTGGCCGAGAACGAGTGATCGCGCTCAAGCCCTTTGATGTCCAGGTGCTCGCCGAGCTGCAGGGCCCGGACGCTGGTGGTCGATGCCGTTGGAAGTTGTGGTTTCATATATGACCGTCGCACGCCGATGTGGCGGATTTATTGCGCTGGATCATGAGGTGTCGCCGCAAAAACGGGGCAGGATGAGCCCGCCCCGTTGCACTATTTCATAACGCCGTTGTTAAGCGTGCGCTGAGTCCAGATCGAACCGGTCGGCGTTCATCACCTTGGTCCAGGCGGCGACGAAGTCGTGCACGAAGCGCGCCTTCGCATCTTCGCAGCCGTAAACTTCCGACAGAGCGCGGAGCTGCGAGTTCGAGCCGAACACGAGATCGGCCCGGGTGCCGGTCCATTTGACCGCACCGGTTTTGCGGTCCAGCCCTTCGAACACATCAGTCGACCCGGCTTTCGGCATCCACGTCGTGCTCATGTCGAGCAGGTTGCCGAAGAAGTCGTTAGTCAGCGTTTCCGGCTGCTTTGTGAGGACGCCATGCTTGGTGCCGCCAGCGTTGGCGTTCAGCACCCGCAGGCCGCCGACCAGCACGGTCATCTCAGGTGCCGTCAGCGTCAGCAGTTGCGCCCGGTCGAGCAGCAGCTCCTCAGCCGAACGGACATGGCCCGGCTTCAGGAAGTTGCGGAAGCCATCAGCAGTTGGCTCCAGCACGGCGAACGCCTGTACGTCGGTCTGGGCTTGGGTCGCATCCGTGCGGCCCGGCGTGAACGGAACCAACACGTTATGACCGGCAGCCTTTGCCGCTTTCTCGATCGCCGCGCTGCCAGCGAGAACGATCAGGTCGGCAAGCGAAACGCGTTTGCCGGTAGCCTGGAAGTCCTTCTGGATCGCCTCAAGGCCAGCCAGCACGGTTGCCAGCTGGGCCGGTTGGTTGGCCTCCCAGTCCTTCTGCGGGGCCAAGCGGATGCGCGCACCGTTGGCACCACCACGCTTATCCGAACCACGGAACGTCGAGGCCGACGCCCACGCCGTTGCCACCAGCTGCGAAACTGAAAGTCCCGATGCCAGGATCTTCGCTTTCAGCGCGGCGACATCCGAAGCGTCGATCAGCTTGTGATCGACCGCCGGAACCGGATCCTGCCAGACCAGCACTTCCTTCGGCACGAGCGGGCCGACATAGCGCGAAACCGGCCCCATATCGCGGTGGGTCAACTTGTACCAAGCGCGGGCGAAGGCATCGGCGAACTCAGCGGGATTCTGCTGATAGCGCTTAGCAATTTTCGCGTACGCAGGGTCCATGCGCAGAGCGAGATCGGCCGTCGTCATCATCGGCGCATGCGTCCGTGACGGGTCATGCGCGTCAACCACGGTGCCAGCGCCGCCACCGTTTTTCGGCGTCCACTGCTGGGCACCGGCTGGGCTCTTCGTCAGTTCCCACTCGTGGCCGAACAGGGTGTCGAGGTAGCCGTTGTCCCACTTCGTCGGGTTCGGCTTCCATGCGCCTTCGATGCCTGATGTGATCGCGTGCACGCCCTTGCCGGTGCCGAACGTGTTCTTCCAGCCGAGGCCCAGTTCTTCGATTGCAGCACCTTCAGGCTCTGGCCCAACGTACTTGCCCGGGTCCGCCGCGCCGTGCGCCTTGCCGAACGTATGCCCGCCAGCCACCAGCGCGACGGTTTCTTCGTCGTTCATCGCCATGCGCGCGAATGTTTCGCGGATGTCGCGGGCCGAGGCAACCGGATCGGCATTGCCGTTCGGACCTTCCGGGTTGACGTAGATCAAGCCCATCTGCACCGCGCCGAGTGGGTTGTCGAGCTGACGGTCCCCCTTGTAGCGCTTGTCGTCGAGCCAGGTGGTTTCCGGACCCCAGTAGATGTCCTCTTCCGGCTCGAACACGTCAGCGCGGCCGAAGCCGAAGCCGAAGGTCTTGAAGCCCATCGTTTCCATGCCAACGTCGGCGGCCAGGATCATTAGATCGGCCCACGAGATTTTCGCGCCGTACTTCTGCTTGATCGGCCACAGCAGGCGGCGGGCCTTGTCGAGGTTGCCGTTATCCGGCCAGCTGTTCAACGGCGCAAACCGCTGCGTGCCAGCCGAGGCGCCACCGCGACCATCAGCGATGCGGTAGGTACCAGCGCTATGCCAAGCCATACGCACGAAGAACGGGCCGTAGTGGCCGTAGTCCGCTGGCCACCACTCCTGCGAGGTCGTCAGCAGCGACACGAGATCAGCACGTAGCGCCGGCCAGTCGAGCTTCCGAACTTCAGCGGCGTAGTTGAACGTCGCGCCCATCGGGCTGGTCTGCGGCGAATTCTGATTGAGAACCTTGAGGTTCAGCTGGTTCGGCCACCAGTCGCGGTTGGACTGGGTGCCAGCCGCCATCTGCTTCTGGGCGTGTGGAAATGGGCACTTCTTGTCTTCATCCATGGGGGAGCTCTCCTGCGGTGGTGAAGCCGGGACGCTAGACAGTCCCGGCGATAAGATCTAATTGTTATTTCCTGGCGTCATGATCGGAATTTCAGATGGTAAAGATCACCCTGCGCCAACTGCATTACTTCGACGTCTTGGTCCGTATTGGTCACTTCGGCCGGGCTGCTGAGGCGTGCGCCGTGTCGCAGTCGGCGCTGTCGGTGCAGATCCAGGACCTGGAGAAACAGCTAGGCGTGGTGCTGATCGAGCGCAACCGGAAAGGTATCGCACTCACACAGTACGGCGAGGAGATTGCCCGCCGTGCCGTGGATATCCTGACCAACGTCCGCGACCTCGTCGACCATGCCCGCCAGCACAAGCAGCCTCTGGATGGCGTGCTGCGGTTCGGCGTCATCCCGACGGTCGCGCCTTATCTGTTGCCGCCGCTGTTGCCGTTACTGCGCGACCGTTATCCGGGTCTCGAATTGCAGGTCCGTGAAACGCAGACGGCTGTATTGTTGGCTGAGATCGCCGACGGTAAGCTCGATGTCGGTTTGGTCGCGTTGCCGGTGACCCAGCCTGATCTGCAAAGCCAAACCTTGTTCGATGAGACCTTCCTACTGGCGATGCCACCCAGTTATAAAAGCCGTCGGCAGAACATTGTGCCGAGCGAGCTGCTCAAGCAGGAACGGCTGCTACTGCTGGAGGAAGGTCATTGCTTCCGCGATCAGGCGTTGGACTACTGCAACCTGCAGGAAGTGAAGGCCATCAACACTTTGGGCCTCTCCAGTTTCGCCACCATCGTGCGGATGGTGGCGAACGGCTACGGCTTTACATTGCTGCCCGAGATGGCGGTGGCCACTGAAGTGCGCGACAACGAAATCCGCCTGCAACGCCTGCCGGACCCCCAACCGCGCCGCACCCTTGGGCTGGTGTGGCGCAAAACCTCGCCCCGGCAGGCCGACTTTGCCGTACTAGCGCAGGTGATCGCCGCAATGCCGCGATGAGGGTGGGCTGGATATTATCAACGAGCCTATCTGCGAACCTTTTGCCCATAGAAAAAACCATCCTCCCCGCTTTCCCGGAATCCGTTTCGAGCGAAGCTCGATCCGGATATCCGGGATCTTCACCTCGGAATGTTTCGCGAGATTTAGCCCCAGGTTACTGGTGAAGACCCCGGACATCAGAACAGCGCAAGCGCTGATCTGATTCCGGGGAAGCGAAAAACTGACAAAGTCGTCGGATAGGCGCGCTTGCGCAATACAAAACCGGCGCGGGGGACGCGCCGGTTGATGTTGTGCCGGGAAGATCAGACAAGTGCGTCGGTAGGCTCCCGGCGCGGCGTCAGTCAGGTGCTACTTGGAGGACGGTCGGGGCGGATGCGTATGAGCAATTTCCAAAGCCAGTGCGTCTCATCCAGGGCACCATCGCCCCTACTGGCCGGACGATCTCGCCAAACGAGCCGCTTCAATTGTGAGCACAGTGTCGTGGTTAGCGTCATGGTCAAAGTCATGGGCCACTCCTTCGTCAATCAGCCGAGAGGTTACCCTCGTGGCTTCAAACGCGCACCAGACTGGCAGGCGGGCGACGGGCACGACCCGTCGGCCTTCACTGCTGGTCTCGGACTGTGTGTCCTGCCAGCAATATTACGTGATTCGGTGACAGCCGCATGTATCCGAACCAGAACAGCATTTGATCGCGCGTGAGAGGACCGGTTTCACCGCCGCCAGCCCGCCGGTTTGCCGCTGCCGCGTTGTTTTAGCTCCTTTTCTGCGGCTTTCACCCGCTTCTTGAGTTCGCCCTTGAACCGGCTGATCCACTGTTTCAGCTCGTCGCGTTTGTCGTCGTCTTTCTCGTGACTGCGCCAGCGAGTCAGTGCCCCGATGGCGCTGTGCAGGTGCTGGTTATCCATCCCGTTGATCGGTAACTCGCGTTGGTCACGCGTGATCCAGGCCGCGAGTTCGTCGTCGACATCGCGTCCGAAATTGCTGCGGGCATGATCGTCGGTTCCAGCCACCTGCGTTATCCGTTCTGGGCATGCTGTGACGGCACCGACGCCGGCACGGTCGTCGCCGTGGCCGCAGCGGCAGTCACAGTTGGCGCTAAAGCCGCTGCCACTTGAGCAGGCGCGATGGTTTGCACTGGAGCGGGTGCGGCGGCACTGTCCAAGCGCAGTACATCTAGCCAGTCGGCAGCTTTAGTGAAGTGTGGGGCGGTCGCAAATGCGCCGCTGGGTGCAAACCCTTCGGCATCGGCAACTGAACGAGCGACCAGATGACGGAACTCCGGCAGCTCGAAGTAGGTGGTATGAATGAGCTCCTTCCAGGTCAGGTAGTTCGACACCAGGGCCGACTCACGCTGGTTGCCCTCAGCCAGCGCAATTGTGCTGAGCGCGTTGCGGAACTTGGCCAGCGACGCTGCGGTGGTGTTGTTGGCCAGATCGGTCATGCGAGTGGCAATCTCGCTCGGTAAGAACGCCGGTGCCCTTGCCATCCAGGCAGGCCGTGGCCCGCCGCCGGTGGCCATCTCACCGATGGTGTCGTTGCCGTAAATCACGCGTTTCACCTCCGACAACGTCACCCGGTTCAGCAAGCGAGCGGCCAGCGCACTGATCGCCCGCGCGAGCTGGTTGATCACGTACATCGCCAGCAGCGCCAGCAGCACAAACACGATCGGCACCACCACTAGCGGCACGGCCGCGCGGGCGGCCACGGCCCAGTTGCCCAGCTTGGTATCGTCGTTGAAGATCGCGCTCGTCAGATCATCGGTGACGATGTGGAACAGCAGGCGACTGTTGATTGAGAAGCTTTGGCCAAAGCCGCAAAGTGTGTTGCCGGGGCAAGCCTGGCCGTCCTTCTCAAAGAAGTCATCGACGAACCGCAAGTGCCGCTCTAGCGCCAGAAAGTCCGGATACCGTAACTTGAGGTCTTCACGTTGCTTGCGGATTTGCGGCCAATCTGCCGAGTCTTTAGAGCGCGGACCCGTGCCTCTCGCAAGTGGACCACCGGTCGGGTTGTTGCCGAAGGCGCGGATGCGGATCTTCATCCGCTCGTCATCGTAGGCTTTGGCGCGGGTTTGATCGACCTGATAAACGCTGTTCTTCAGAAAGTCGGCAATGTTGGTCATCACCTTTGGTGAGTTCAGAACCAGCAGATAGGCAACCGGCAAAGCGATCACCGCCAGCATGGTCAAGCGTTGCACGGCAAATTCTGGATCGAACAGCTTGAACGATGCCTGCGGGAGCGAGCGAATGCCTTGAACGGCTTCATCGTCTTCGTGCACCAGCGACAACCAGCGCGGTCCGAACGATTGCTGTGCTGCCGCCATCGTCTTCTTGCGGTAGAAGAACAGTCGGCGGCTGTCGGTCCATCGGAAAATTCCCGAAAAGAAGATGGCAGGCAGGCTCATCATCAGGGCGGCAAGGGCAAGACGCCAGGGGCCATGAACGTAACGGCCCGATGGATCGCCGACCAAACCGAACAGTCGCGGGCGCGCGGTTCCGCCATCCATCATCTGGCCGATCAGATCAGCCACAAACATCAACAGCAGCATCATCGATGCTACGAGTATGACCTTCTGTATGAGGTTGAGGCGTTCAACGAGCCAGTACATCGGCCGCATTGTGACGAACGGCGTGCCAACCGTGACCCACCGCCTCATGTTGGGCAGTTCAACCCGGCGCGCTAAGCTGTTCAACAGAGCTGACGCTATCACCGAGCCGCCGTGGCTATGGCCAACGACACAATAAGGCTCGTTACGCGCTTCCAGCTGCAGCATTCGGTCCAGCAGTCGGGCACCTGCCACACGGCGGCCCACCTCGCTGTTTTCGCCGCTCCAGACGAATGGCTCAACGGTGACCGGCGTGCCGGGTGCGCTGCCGCCACTGCCTACCAGAAGTGACTTCATCTCACCGGCAAACGCACTCTCCGGTTGCCACCAGGCGCGTTCGCTGGTGGGCGTTGCATCGCTCGCCGCAGCTTCGCTGCCGTGCGCAAATGTGCCGTGCACCGTAATAATTGTCGCCATCGGAAGCTCCCCGCTGTCGTACGCCCTTACGACTTTAGACGGTCCGCCCGGACCGCCTGAAACAAGTTCGCATGCAACTGGGCCCACCTGTTACCATTCAATTGGCTACCATTCACCTAGGTCTCTGGCAGCAAAAGATCAAGAAGTGGCACGGTATCGTCACTGTTCAAGGCTCTTGTATCGCTTCAGTTCGCCAAGGGCATGCATATCTGCTTGCGCGCGCATGATCGTCCCTTTTCCTTCAAGCATCGGCCATTGGTTGAACTTTATGAACCCATCGAGCTTTTCACGCACCGCATCCATCGTTGGCAGGCGGCCTTGGTCCAGCTGTTCCTCGACGTAGTCCAGCCACATCACCGTGATCCGGTTCTTGGTCTTAGCTTCACCGTCCGCCAAATAGTTGTTGCCGATCACAACATCGCGGGATGTTGGCCCGCGACGACCGGCGAAATATGTCAGGCCCAGATCGGTTTTCGACGCATCACACCGCTCGACAATGAGTTCTGGCGCGGTCTTCTGCGCCGCCGCCCATAGCAGCTTGTTCTCCATGCCCATGAAGAAAATGCGAGCGGTTTCACTGCTGCCGTCGTAGTCCGCACACAGCTTGCAGAGGTTCAGCACCTCTCGGTAGCTATTGGCGCTCGCAGCCCGGATATCGCGGGCGATCTCGCGAAATTCGGTCAACACGTCTACCGCAGCAGGCGATTTCAGTTGCTCCCGGTCAATGTAGAACCCTTTGGTCAGAATCTGGAATAGTTTGTCCGTTGCCCAGATCCGGAACAGTGTTCCCTGCTTTGAGCTGGTGCGGTATCCGACGGATATCACGGCGTTTAAGTCGTACAACTTCGTCGGGTAACGTTTTCCATCGCGTCCAGTGTGTAAAGATTCCTTACATACTGCCGCCTCGGTTAGCTCGCCCTCGCCAAAAATGTTGCGAAGATGGATCGTGATGTTTTGCGGGGTGACCCCAAACATCGTTGCCATATGCCCTTGCGAGGCCCAAAACGTGTCGCCTTGGTAACGCAGATCAACCCGCATGCCTTTGTCGGTTGCGTAGACCAGGAAGCGATGGCCAGTGTCGTCTTCGTGCAGCGGCACAAGTGGTTCTGCTGGGCTTGCTTCACTGCGAGGACCGGCGGTGAAGCGGCCCAAATCCAAACTCAAGTCCGGCCCGGGTTTTATTTTGCGTGGCTTCTGGGTGTCTGCCATCTCAGTTGCCTGTCGTTTGTTGTGAAGCCTGTAATTTTCTTTTTATGTTCCTTTAATGTTCACTGCAAGAACTTTATTGCGGCACGGATCACCGCTGAGGTGACGATGATCCGGCGATGGCCTAAGCCAGCAAACGGCATCAAGGTGACGTTCGGTGCTGCGGCTGCAATGGCCTCTGCCTCGCTGTAGGGAACCTCCTCATCCAGTTCGTCGTGGATCGCCAGTACTGGCAGCCCCGCAACAGCCAGCATGGTGCCGGTTTTGACGGTCTCAATCGGCCGTCCCGCCGCCGCGCTGATCCGGGCTTCGAAGCGGGTCTGCAGGTCTGCCGAAAACCGAAATCCCCGCCCGAAATTGCCGGTCAGGCGCTGCAGCGAGTCCGGACAGGCAACCGTCACCAACCGGTCCGCTGTGAAACGGCGGCCAATCGGCGGGCCGCCCTCCAGTGCCAGCGCCGCCACCTGCCCACCGAACGAGTGCGTAACGACGCCGGTGAACGGCCCCAGCTGGTCGGCCGTGGCGAGCACGGCTCGCGCCCCGATTGGCATATTGAGCAAACGCCCCGTTGAACGCCCGTGCGCGGGCAGATCCAGCGCCACCACGTCGAACGCAGCCTGCAGCAGCGGGCGCACGAACAGCCCCATGATCAGCGCCTGCCCGGTCCAACCGTGGATCAACAGCACCCGGCCCCGACTGGGCGCTGAATCCGTGCGCCACAGGTAGGTCTGGACGATTGCGTCCGGTGTGCCAATCCGGCTCGCTTCGGCTTGGCCAAGCAGTGGACCGAGTTTTTCGTGCAGCTTGGTCTCGGCGTCCAGTTCGGCAGGCCCGCGCGGCGGCGTGCTGAACTGGTTGAACGCCGCCTTCGCCGCGAGATGCGGCGCCGTCCAGCCGCCATCGTCTGAGCCCGCCATCCAGTGCGTCACGTCACAATCCGTGCATTAATCGCCTACGTTGCCGGTGGTTCCCCGTTTGCATCGCCACTGCGTCCGGTTCTGCCACGGCGGGCGTACCAATAATTAGCCAGCCCATGCCGTATCGTCACCCGACCCGCCAGGCGCGTCAACACCAGCTTGACGCTTTTGGCGTGCTGACTGTTCGTCGTTCCAAAGCCTCACCTATTGCCGCCGCTGCATCCGCCGCCATCATGCGAAACTTCGACGACTTCCTGGGACGGCGTCATCGGATGGCCAGCGCGGACGGCAAGGTAGAGGAAACGGCGATATTCCTGGATCGCTTGGGCGGTGGAGGCCGCTGCCCAGCCGGTTTCCCGGGCGCCTAGTAGCGAAGGGTGGCTTCGCCGCAGCTTGATCCGATTGAGCTGGGGGAGCAAACGTGAAGGCCTGAATACGGCCCCCAAAAACGCCAATTCTGACCATACCCAAAACATAGCATAGTAGCGTCACGCTGTCAAATCATCAGTTGGGGTCGTAGTCGATTTTTCGCGACTATTTGGGGCGAAAATGGAGAGCCAATTTACCCGCAACCTGCTGCGCCGCCGCAGCCGCCAGCGGCCCCACCTCCGCCATCACCGCCGCCCCCTCCAGAAGCAGCGTCCAGACGAGATAAACCAGCAAGTTTCTGGTCGCGCTCCCAAGTCTCGCGGGCGGCATGTTCTTCAGCCGATGCAGTATAGTACCGAAAAGCATCGATTATCATCGGCAACCACAGCACCCCGAGGATGCAAAAAAGGATCAAGTAGGCCATCTGCCGCTCCCACTATTTTCTGGTCGCCAAGAACGCCTCAGCTTCTTCGAGCGAGAACGTGAAATCGGCCCCTGGAATGCCGGATGGCGCGCGCGACCCCTGCGCCTTGTTGACCAGGGCAAAACGACCGTGATGCGGCCCCTTGCCGACCTTCTCCAAACGGTAGCCTTTGCCCTCAGCTGCCTTGGTGATCTGCTTTTCGGTGGTGGCTGTCATGCGCTCATCTCCGGTAAGGGTTACGCGATGCTACCCGACAGAATGTCGCAGCGATAGGTCTAACTGGCAGCGGACTCCCGTTTTCGGCCCCAACCTTGACAAGCCGGGCCGTGCGTGTGCTTTTCCGCGCATACTCAGAAGTCCAGATAGACAGGATCCGTATCATGGCCGCATCACAGGCCCCAGCAGCTCTCCACCGCTACCGCTCCCACACCTGCGGCGCCCTGCGCGACGTCAACGTTGGGGAAACCGTGCGGCTGTCGGGTTGGGTGCATAACGTCCGCGATCTCGGCGGCCTGCTGTTCATCGATCTGCGCGACCATTACGGCATTACTCAGATCGTCGCCAAGGCCAATAGCGAGCCGCTGAAGGTGCTGGACCACCTCCGCCCCGAATCGGTGGTCACGATCACCGGCGACGTCATTGCCCGGGGCGCGGAGGCGGCGAATCCGAACCTCGCGACGGGGGTAATCGAGCTGTCGGCCGACGAGCTCGTGGTCCAGTCGGCGGCCGAGGAACTGCCTTTGCCAGTCGCTGGAGAGGCCGATTATCCGGAGGATGTCCGCCTTCGCTACCGCTTCCTCGACCTTCGCCGGGAGCGTATCCACAACAACATCGTGCTGCGCTCGAAGGTGATCGGTTCGATCCGCAACCGGATGACGAGCCAGGGCTTTACCGAGCTTCAGACTCCGAT
>JAYSVA010000250.1:0-7942 GCA_043718785.1 Hyphomicrobiaceae bacterium | reverse complement strand
GATAACACACTTCCCTGTGGAAGCCGCAAAGCCGTCTTAACTCGGCCTAAGTCGGCTACCATTAACAGCTCAATTCCAGACGCCAATAACGTCGGAGTTTCGAGAATTTCGGGTCTTTCAAATTTGATCCGTTACTTCGCTTCGCGAGCCCAGAACGCAGCTCAACACGACCTGCGGTGAAACTACCGGATCGCGACAACGTAATTTCAGACGCAAAGGCGTTTCTGAACAAAGCCGAACGAGGCTTCCATGACACGACACCGCGATTTTCCGGACGAACCAACGGACCAAACTAGGCCAACCCAGGGCAGTATTTTTAGTCGCCGCGAACTGCTCCTGCGAGCGAGAACTGGCAGCCTCATCCTCGTTGTTGCGCCCACCGCCTTGTTACCCCGCGCCATCGCTGAAGATGCCGCGCCCGAACCGCCCGTTAGTGCCAGTATCAATTCACCAACAAGTGCCGAAGAAACCCTGCGCCGCCTGTCCCGGGGCACAAAACCCATGAATGGAAAGATTAACATCAATATTCCGGACATCGCGGAAAACGGGAATATCGTGCCATTCACGGTCACCGCCGACAGCCCAATGACTGACACGGCATTCGTCAAATCCATTCACATCGTTTGTTCCGGCAATACCCACCCACACATCGGGTCATTCCACTTTACGTCGCTTTCTGGCCAAGCCACCGTTACTAGCCGGATGCGCCTCGCCAAGTCACAGGATTTGTTTGTACTCGTCGAGCACAGCAACGGCCAATTCGTGCTCGCCCAGCGCACGGTCAAAGTCACCATCGGCGGCTGCGGCGGCACCTAACGCCCAGGTTGCCTAATCAACTTCGCAATGAGTGTTGAGGCCTGCCATGACGAAACCCCGCGTGAAACTGCCCGACGTGATCAAAATTGGCGACATTATCGAGATTAAGGCGTTGATCATGCACCCGATGGAAACCGGCCAGCGGCGCAATGCAGCCGGCGAGCTGGTGCCCCGCCACATCATGAAGTCATTCCAGGCTTTTTTCAACGGCCAGCCGTTCTTTAGCGCTGATCTGCAGCCGGGAATCTCGGCCAACCCGTTCATTGCCTTCAACATGAAAGTGATCGGTGCTGGCGACCTTGAGCTGGTTTGGACTGACGACAACGACTTGATTTTGACCGAGCGGCAAACGTTAATGCTGTCCTAAGCCAACAAAAAGCGACTTTTTTGCTGATGCTTGTGAACGTTCTATTTGGATTTAGCAGGCATAGTGACTCACAGCCGAGGTATTGGGCCACGCACGGGCACGAGATAATGCAGGTCGAATTCACTAAAGACGGCAAGGATGAAATCATTAAGATTTCGAGCAAGATGCCGCCCTTGCTAATGATCTTGACGACCATCGCCCTGCTGCTGATCGTGCAATCACTGACGGTGCTGCTCGTCCAAAGCCTAAATCTCACACTGACGGCTTTGGTCTTTGTCAATTTCGTTTGCGGCCTATGGCTCCTGCTGGTCTGCGCCGAGCAACTGCGGCCAACCTCATTGAAACTCGATGCGGCTGGGCTCACCTGCCAGCGCCTGGTCACACACAAAACCTATCTGTGGGATGATGTCGCGGCCTTAAAGCTGGTCGCGGCGGGTGTGGTTTCGGATGCACCACGATCCGACAACCGCGGACGCGTTGGCGTCGGCCTGGTGCTGCGCACCGCCACCCGCGACGCAAGCGTGACGCCCGCCCCAGCAGTTGTACTGATCGGTGCCGATCCGCAGTTTGCCGAAAAGTTGCTCGAGATCATGGAACACGTGCAGAAGTTCCAGGCAGCCCTGAACGCCAAACCAGCTGAACGTTGGAAAAAAGCGTCGCAGCCACAGCAGCAACAGCAGTTCCGCAAAAAGCCAAACATCACGATGCCGGCTTAAGGCAGGGCCTGCCCGGCCTCACGCCTGCAGGGCCGCCCACATCTCGCGGTCACGCACGTCCGTCCAAACCACTGGATGATCGATGCCACGCGCTTCGTCATACGCGCGCGAGACGTTAAACGGCAGGCAGTGCTCATAAATCGCATAGTCGCCGAACGGCTTGTCCATCGCCGCGCGCACCGCCGCGAACGTCTCCTTCAGCGACTTATTCTGCGCCACCGCCTCCTGCGCGGTGCCGTACAGCGCGTCGAGGAACGCCCGTGTCCCCGCAATCGCATCGCCAACTTTCTGCGGCCCCACCAGCGCATCGCCACGACCCGGCACCAGCGCCTTCGGCTTGTATGCCGCAAGGTTATCCAGCGTCGTCGGCCAGTCGGCAAAGTGGGCATCGCCGCAATAGCAGGCCGACTTGTACTCGACGAGATCGCCGGAGAACATCACGCCCGCGTCCGGCACCCAGGCGATGGTGTCGCCCGCCGTATGCCCGCGCCCGATCTGGCGGATGTCAACGCGGCGCTTACCCAGCCACAACGTCATCGCGCCCTGGAACGTCAGCGTCGGCCAGGTCATGCCTGCGGGAACGCACTCAACGCCTCGAAACAGCCGCGGAAACCGCCCGATCTCGGACGCTTTGTCCTGCTCGCCACGCTCGACGATCAGCTTGCGCGTCGCCTCGGACGCAATCACCTCGGTCGCCGACGTGAAGCCGGTGGCACCGAGCACCCGCACCGCATGATAGTGCGACAGCAGCACATACTTGATCGGCTTATCGGTGACGGCTTTCACCCGCGCCACCACGTCGGCGGCCATCAGCGGCGTCGCCTGCGCGTCGATCACCATGCAGCAATCATCGCCGACGATGACGCCGGTGTTCGGGTCACCTTCCGCCGTGTAAGCATACAGCCCCGGCCCGATGGCCCCGAACGTGACTTTCTTGTCGGCCATGTCGTTAGCAGACGCGAAGGTTGGCTTGGTCATGGCTCAAACCCCTTCGTACTTGGTGACCGTCTGCTCGATGGCACCGAAGATCGAATGGCCGCCCGCGTCCTTCATCTCGATGCGGATCTGGTCGCCGAACTTCATGAACGGCGTTACCGGCTTGCCACCTTTGATGGTTTCAATAGTGCGCAACTCGGCGAGGCAGGCGAACCCAACGCCGCCCTCGGCGATGGTCTTGCCGGGTCCGCCATCCGTGCCCTTGTTCGAGACGGTGCCGGAGCCGATGATGCTGCCCGCCTCCAGCGCCCGGGTTTTCGCGGCATGGGCGATCAGCGTGCCGAAATCGAAGGTCATGTCGCGCCCGGCATCCGGACGGCCGAACAGCTGTTTGTTCAAGGTTGAGGTGAGCGCCAGATGCAGCTTGCCGTCTTTCCAGGCGACCCCCAGCTCATCCGGCGTCACCGCGACCGGCGAGAATGCCGACGACGGCTTGGACTGGAGAAAACCGAAGCCCTTGCCCAGCTCGGCCGGGATTAGGTTGCGCAGTGACACGTCGTTGACCAGCATCACCAGCCGCACCTTCGACAGCGCCACCTCACGCGACGCCCCCATCGGCACGTCATCGACGATGACAGCCACTTCGCCCTCGAAATCAATGCCGTGGGCTTCATCAGCGGCGCGAATGTCTTCGCGCGGCGCCAGGAACGTGTCGGAGCCGCCCTGGTACATCAGCGGGTCGGTCCAGAACGAGGCGGGCATTTCAACGCCGCGGGCTTTGCGCACCAGCTCCACATGATTGACGTAGGCCGAGCCATCCGCCCACTGGTAAGCGCGCGGCAGCGGGCTCAGCGCCGCGCTTTCACGGAACCGGTCCGACGGCACGGAGCCGTGTTGCAGGCTTTCGGCTAGCGCTTCAAGCTGCGGGGCGAGGCGGTCCCAATCATCCAGAGCGGCCTGCAAGGTCGGCGCGATCACCTCAGCCGAGGTGCACCGCGTCAGGTCTCGCGTCACCACTGCCAGATAGCCATCGCGGGAGCCGTCTTTAATGGTGGCGAGTTTCATGAGGCTGGCTCCTTGTCGGTTTCTTTGATCGTTCCGCGATCATGACCCGAGCGCACAGCGATTTCAACGCTGTATTGAGGGCAGATCGCATCAAACACGGCCGCACACTCTTGCGTGGGTAGCTCCATTGCTGAAATAGTGGTCACACCTGTCCCATTTGGCGCAACGAGGTCTCCGATGATCCTGCACGGTTACTGGCGTTCTGGTGCGGCTTACCGCGTCCGCATAGGCCTTAATCTCAAGGGTGTGGCCTACGATCAGGTCAGCGTCCACCTGGTCAAAAACGGCGGCGAGCAGAATTCACCGGCCTACAAGGCGCTGAACCCGCACGGCCGCGTGCCGACCTTGGTCCTCGACGACGGCACCGCCATTGTCCAGTCGCCTGCGATCCTGGAATACCTGGAAGAAACCTATCCAACACCCGCCCTGCTGCCGACCGACAGCAAAGGCCGCGCCCGCATCCGTGGCCTCTGCTCGATCATCGGCGCGGACGTGCACCCGCTCGGCAACGTCGGCCCGCTCAACTACTTGCGCGAACACTTCGGTGCCGACACTCCGGCGGTGAAAGCCTGGGTAGGGAAATGGGTCGGGCAAGGGTTCGCCGGTATCGAAGCCCTGATCGACGGCGGCGACTTCTGCATCGGCAATCAGGTGTCGATGGCCGACCTCTACCTGATCCCGCAAGTGTTCGGTGCCAACCGCTTCTCCGTGCCGATGGACGCCTACCCCAAGATCCGCAAGGTTGCCGCGCACTGCGCGACGCTGCCCGCGTTCCAGCAAGCAGCCCCGGACCAGCAACCGGATTTCGAGGCGAGTTGAGGGTGATTTGACATGGCATTGAGAGACAGCCGGTAAGCTGGGTTAGACGGCCTCTGCTCGACGCATTTCTCTGCCGTCACGATGCCAGCATCGTCAGCTTCGGCTTGCGGCGAAACGACAACTTAGGTCACGGCATCGCACGCTTTGCCAGTGCCTGCTTGATGCGCGCAGCTGCCTCATCCAACGGACTCCCCTCGCCACGATCAAGTGCCTCCAACGCTTCATCAACGTGAGGCTTTGCCCACATATGGTCGTCTGCTTCGACAGCCAGATCAACCAGCTGACGCCGTCGATAAGCTTGGCCGAACCGAACGACATCATCATACATCGGATCATCTTTAAAGATGCCGACCGACTTACGCCACGCGTCCTTCGCAGGCTTCGGACGCGGCCCGGCAGGCAGCCGCTCGCGCAGCGCCTGCTTCAGCTCCTGCACGCCGCGCTCCAGTTTCGCCACCCGGTCGGCGAGTTTTGTTGACATAGAAACTCCGGATCAAACTGGCAGCCGGGGCAATCGGAAAAGTTCTAGTACCCAATCGATGTAGGGCTTGGCCGCCGAGGCTTGGCCATCAAGGAGCCGTGTTTTGATGGCTAGGCCCGGGGGTGTGCCGGGCTCACTTTGCCATGCGAGATAGGAATGGATGCGGGCTTTGTCGCGATCCTCGGGATTTCGCCATGTTGCCCCCCGATTCTTTGCGGTCATGATCGCAGTCTCAGTGTAATCCCAAACCTTCGACTGCTCGTCAGGAATCAATTTAGCGCAGAGAGTTTCGATGGCACCGTTGCTGCGATTGTCCGGCATGATCCAGACGCCCACGCGTTTGTCGTCGGGCAGCTTATGGATCAGGCCGGTTACAGGCAATTCGACAGCGACGGAAGCGTCAATCGCGACCAGCTGGCTGCGGATACTCTTCCAACGGCCCTTCGGATTGTCGTCGGCATCCAGGACAAATCCGACTGCGCGTACAGTTTCAGTGTCGAGCACGGTCTGGATGAACTTGGGCTTGCTGAGGATATTATCCTTGCCCGACTTTTCGTTGATGTGGAGCGGCGGATTGCTTGCTGATCCGGGTGTGAACTGCATCAACAGCTGGAGGGTGATATACAGGTCGTTCTTGCCTTCGACATAGAGCTGGTTAGGAAGCCGCAATTGCTCCTGCTTCGAAAGCGCCATCAGCGAACCTCCAGCATGTCCGTATTAATCTGGCGGATTTGCTGCTCGTTGAACGAAACGGCCTTTGGCTTGCTCGCGTCGATGCGGTGCAGCATGACCTCGGTGTCGTCGGCGTCCCGGCAGATGGATGCGAGGCTCTGGATGCAGTCCCAGCTATGGGTGGTGGCGAAGACCTGGATGTCTAGCTTCTGGGCCGTCACCAGGATCATTCTCCAGACCTTTTCCATGACGGAATAATGCAAGCCAGTGTCGATCTCGTCGATCAGTAGCGCTCCGCCCTTGGCCTGGACGAGATTAAGCGCTAGCCCCAGTAATCGCCAGACCCCTTCGCCAAGCGTCGCCAACGAGACTGGCTCCTCGCCCCCATCCAGCTTGACAACAAAGGAGCCCTTCCAGACCGAGTCTATGCCATCAGTGAGAACTGGCACAATTCGGCGAATGCGGTAGTCAATAATCCGCATCACTTCCAAAACGCTCTCTTCTGAGGCAGTCAGCGCCAAGCCGCTCCAATTCAGCGCTGCCGCATCAGGCGAAAGCCCATCGATCGATAGAAACCTAGCACCAAGTTTACTTCCCGATTGTAGAGCCCGGGTTGAGCGGATGGAATCGTGGCGCGACTGCGGTCGGATCGGATGTACAAAGCCGTCTTTCCCTGTCCGATCCACAACGAAGTATTCGGCGTGCCGCTCTGCAAGATATGGCTTGTCTTTGAGGAACGTCTCCCCATCAATGATTGAAATCGATGTCGCCTTGGTTTCGGCATCGAGCAATTTCGTCGAAATTTTAAGTGAACTTGGTCCAGTGGCTCGAAACAGGTTATTGACGCCATATGACTGAAGTTGGTCCCGGCTTGCCCAATTGACGCTCGTATCGCCTCGGAGTTGTAGGCTATAGAGCACTGCGGCGTGCACGTCTTGTGGTGCAAGCGTATGAAAATAAACCGCCTCCAGCACGCTGGTTTTGCCGGAATTATTTTTGCCGACCAACAGGTTGACCCGGCCTAGCTGCTCAATCTCGAACGACTTGAACCCTCGGTAGCCCTCGATCTTCAGCGACGTCATAATCATGACTGGCTCCCGCAGGAACGGGCTCCCACTAATGCGGGAGCCCGCAAGCCTCAGTTCTTCGCCTTATCAACCAGCGCTTTTTCCTTGATCCATGGCATCATATCGCGGAGCTTGGCACCGACGGTTTCGATGCCGTGGGCATCGTTCAAGCGACGGGTGGCCTTGAACTTTGGCTGACCGGCTTTGCACTCGCGGATCCACTCGGTGGTGAACTTGCCGGACTGGATGTCGGCGAGTACGCGCTTCATTTCGGCGCGGGTTTCGTCAGTGATGATGCGCGGCCCGGTCACGTACTCGCCGAATTCGGCGGTATTCGAGATCGAGTAGTTCATGTTGGCAATGCCGCCTTCATAGATCAGGTCGACGATCAGCTTCACTTCGTGCAGGCACTCGAAGTAGGCCATTTCCGGGGCGTAACCGGCATCGACCAGGGTTTCGTAGCCAGCGCGGATCAGCTCAACGAGGCCGCCGCACAGCACGACCTGCTCGCCGAACAGATCAGTTTCGCACTCTTCCTTGAAGCTGGTTTCGATGACGCCAGCGCGGCCGCCGCCGATGGCCGAGGCATACGACAGGAACAGGTCATGGGCGTTGCCCGATTTGTCCTGGTGGATGGCGATGAGGCATGGCACGCCGCCGCCGCGATTGTATTCCGAGCGCACGGTGTGGCCGGGGCCTTTCGGTGCGATCATACCGACATCAAGGTCAGCACGTGGTTCGATCAAGTTGAAATGCACGTTGAGGCCGTGGGCGAACACGAGGGCGGCACCCTTCTTCATGTTCTCGTGCAGGTGGTCGCGGTAGATGTCGGCCTGCAGCTCGTCCGGCGTCAGCATCATCATCACGTCGGCCCACTTGGCGGCTTCGGTGATGTCCATAACTTTGATCTTTTGCGCCTCGCACTTTTTCGCCGTGGCCGATCCCTTGCGCAGCGCGACCGCGACATCCTTGACGCCGCTGTCACGCAGGTTGAGGGCGTGGG
>JAYSVA010000249.1:0-3574 GCA_043718785.1 Hyphomicrobiaceae bacterium | reverse complement strand
TGCTGGCGTTTGGACCGGCCCCACTGCCGACGTCCGGACCACAATTCAATCTCAGCCCGGCGGGGCGGCTTGATGAGGCGGCGGCCAATCTCTTTGCGGGCTTGCGCGAACTCGACCGTGAGGGGGTGCTCTGCATCGCCGTTATGGCGGTTCCGGCCGACGGCATTGGTGCCGCCATCAACGACCGGTTGCAGCGCGCGGCAGCTGGACGATAAACACGGATTTTTCGCCACTGCCGCGACCTGTTTGGCGAACAAGCGGTTGCAGCAAAGCTCAGGCTGTCGTATCGCCACGCCATGAAACAGCAAGATGCAAAACAGACCGTTCTGGTTGTCGATTTTGGTTCGCAGGTCACCCAGCTGATCGCGCGGCGGGTCCGTGAGCACGGCGTCCATTCGGAAGTTGTGCCGTTCGATAAGTCGGAAGCCGCGTTGCTGGCGCTGCAGCCGAAAGCCATCATCCTGTCGGGAGGGCCGAACAGCACGTACGCCGCGAAAGCCCCGCGAGCGCCGGATGCCCTGTTTAAGGCGGGGGTGCCGGTCCTCGGGATCTGCTACGGCAATCAGACGATGGTGATGCAGCTTGGCGGCATGGTCGAAGGCGGTCACGCCGCCGAATTCGGCCGTGCTGATCTGACCATTACCGATGACTGTGCGCTGTTCGACGGCTTCTGGAAAAAGGGTGATACCGACCACGTCTGGATGAGCCACGGTGATAAAATTACCCGTATTCCCGATGGGTTTAGAGCCGTCGCCACGTCGCCGAATTCGCCGCTTTCGGTGATCGCCGATGACGTGCGGAAGTTCTATGGTGTGCTGTTCCACCCCGAAGTCGTTCACACGCCGCGTGGAAGTGCGCTGCTTGGCAATTTCGTGCGAAAAATTGCCGGTATCCCTGGCACCTGGACGATGGAGCAGTTCCGTTCCGCTGAGATCGAGCGCATTCGCGCTAAGGTCGGCAAATCGCGCATTATCTGCGGGTTGTCGGGTGGGGTTGATAGTGCTGTCGCAGCCGCTTTGATCCATCAGGCCGTTGGCGACCAGCTGACCTGCATCTTCGTTGATCACGGTCTCCTGCGCATGAACGAGGCCGATCAAGTGGTCAGTCTGTTTCGTGACACGCAGAAAATTCCACTGGTTCATGTCGATGCGAAACAGCAGTTCCTGTCGGCGCTTGACGGGGTGTCTGACCCTGAGACCAAGCGCAAAATCATCGGCCGCTTGTTTATAGAAGTGTTTGAAGCAGAGGCCAAAAAACTTGGTGGCGCCGAATTCCTGGCGCAAGGCACGCTGTACCCCGACGTGATCGAGAGCGTGTCGTATGCCGGCGGCCCGTCGGTGACGATCAAATCGCACCACAACGTCGGCGGTCTGCCGGATATCATGAAGCTGAAGCTGGTTGAACCGCTGCGCGAACTGTTCAAAGACGAAGTTCGTGTTCTCGGCCGCGAGCTTGGGTTGCCGGCCAACTTCGTCGATCGCCATCCGTTTCCAGGGCCTGGTCTGGCGATCCGTATTCCTGGTGCGATCACGCCAGAAAAACTTGAGATTTTGCGGAAAGCTGATGCGGTCTTTCTTGATGAGATCCGTAAGGCCGGGCTCTACGACACGATTTGGCAAGCCTTTGCGGTTTTGCTGCCAGTCAAGACCGTGGGCGTCATGGGCGATGGCCGTACCTACGATCACGTCTGCGCCTTGCGCGCGGTGACCTCGACTGATGGCATGACTGCCGACTACTTCCCGTTTGATCATGCTGTCCTCGGCCGCACGGCGACGCGGATCATCAACGAAGTCAAAGGCATCAACCGGGTGGTCTACGACATCACGTCGAAACCCCCCGGTACGATTGAATGGGAATAAATCAGTACCGCCAGTTCGATGGACGGCTGCGATCCGGCGTATCGATTGGCCGTCCGTTACGGTCGTACCAAGCCATCGAATTCTGGTTCTGCGATCCGTTCGAAGGATATTGCCGCCAATTTTGCGATGGCCCTGGATAGCCGTAACGGTAGGGATTGTTGTTCCAGCGCGCGTACGAGTTGTAGCGCGGCGGCCCGTATTGCCAGGGCTGCGCAAAGCCTTGTGCCCGTTCGTTCCAGTATGGTGCTGCCGTGCGCATGCCATTGGAACGGCCGTAATCGTTCGAGTTGCCCCGGTTCGGCGTTCGTGCACGCTGACGTGGTTTGGCCGTTTGAATTACTGGCCCATAGGCGTAGATCGGACCGGCGGTGACAATCGCTTGCTGGGGCGGTAGCGGGGCCGCTGGCTGTGTCGTTGCCTGACCCGCCGATTGAGCCGCCGATTGTGCCAGTGTTTGCGCTTCAGCCACGCCACTTCGCAAATCTGCTTTTGGCACATCTGCTGCTTTGGCCACTGAAAACGCTGTGCCCATTAGCATCGTCAGCCACGCCGCTTGAGATAGAAAACGCGTACGCATGGTCGCTACCCTTTTTGTTTCCACAAAAGACCCAGTAGCACCAACATAAAGACTTATTTTGTTTATGTAAAGTTCTTTTTTCTTGATTTGTTCTATTTTTGTGTTATTGATGGGGCGTCGGCGTAACGTTATTTGGTCACAACTCGGAATACCCCCTCAATCCACCAGCAGCAAATAGCCCTTCATCTGGCCAACGATTTCTAGGGCGCGGGGGAGGGGGACGCCGTTGACCTGCTCGGCTTGCAGGCTGTGGGTGTCGTCGAGGATTTCGACGGTTGGCCGCTGGGATTTGTCAGATGGCGCGCGCACCATGCAATTCAGGCCGAGAGTTGAGTGGGCGGTGGCCGGAAAGCCATTGGCTAGGAAGCCCTCTGCCGCGACCCAGGCTGGATGGCCACCGCCGTTTAAGTGCACGGCATAACGACCGAAGTCGCTGGCATCGATCTCGACCCATGGGCCGTATTCGATGGTCTGGTCACAGTCCTGCACCGGCACGGTCATGATGCAGCGGATGAAGTAGCGCTCGTCGTCGAGAATGCACAAATCGCTGGAGATCACAGCGCGGGCATCACGCTCCGCCACCGGCAGCGCAAAGATCACATCCGGCATGGCATAGGCGAGGGCCGGGAACCCGTCATGCCGATCCGTGCACGTTGGGCAACGATAGCGGATGCGCGGAATTTTGTGCGTCGTCGTACGTTGGAGCGCTGTCGTCATCGTCTTCCCCGCCTGCGGACAATCAGCGTCCCAGCCGACGGGTATGGCGGAAAAAGGTTTATGGAGGGTTATGCAACGAGGCGGGACGGGGCGGGGCGGACAGCCAAAATACTGACACCAGCGAGCTTTCTTCAAATCCGTTGCTTCACGCAAAACCCCATCCTCCCGCGTTCCCGGAATCCGTTTCGAGCGAAGCTCGATCCGGATGTCCGGGATCTTTACCGTCTGCGTGCGAGGCAAAATTTAGCCCCACGGCACCGGTAAAGACCCCGGACACCAGAACAGCGCGCGCGCTGATCTGATTCCGGGGAAGCGGGAGGAGGGTGGGCGCCCGTCGTTAGGCGCTGCGATACAGCTTGGTCATCGAGAATTCACGATGGCCGAGGGCTTCGGCAGCTGTGAGGCGGCCGTTGCTGGTGCG
>JAYSVA010000248.1:0-7949 GCA_043718785.1 Hyphomicrobiaceae bacterium | reverse complement strand
GGGGACTTCAAACCGTCCGGCTGACCCGAAGGCCACCAGAACTTCGCGCCCCAACGAGGTCGTATAAACACCACGCTCCTCCCCCTGTCAACACGCCTGTCACAAATAGTTTGCAGAATCGCGTTCGTGCGGGTTGCCAGATGTGGACAACTTTTCCAGACACCCGCACGATCTAGCGACGCGGAGTTGCAGTCGTTGGGGCAACGTAGCCTGTTACGGAAAACGAGCGCCGCGTTGCCGGGCGCTCGTTTTAGTTGTCAGGCGTCAATCTTTGACCGTTTCTGGTCCACGTTAGTTCTTGTTGGCGCGCTCGTCTAACTTGCGCTGCATCGGTGCGTAGCGGGTCCAGCCCGGCACCGTCGCACTCAAGCTAACGTTTTTCCATAACGGATCGTTCGGTGCCTTTTGTAGCTGTGGCAACCGGTCCACAAAATAGTCAACAAACCGAGACATGCGACGGTGGCGCTCGGAGCCAAACTGCCAGTTATAGACTGCCAGCACGGTCGGCACTGATACAGTGTCAATCTTTTGACCAGCAGCAATCAGCTTCGGATAATCTTCGGACGTCAGCACAGCTGGTAAATACAGATCCTCAAGCTCCCGCGTATAAGGCACGGTCAAAAGTTTGAAGCCGGGAGGAAAATCAGCTTTGACAAATGGATCAATCGGCTTCGATGTCACCCAAAAGGTTGCAGCATACTTGTCGGACGTGCGCATCTCCCGCATGGCCGTAGGGTGGGGATCGAATTTCTCGACCACTTTAATGCCAAGCTTTTTAAAAATGAGTGGTCCGGTGAAGGCTGCGGCGGTACCCTGCTGATTAAAATTCACCGGCTTGCCTGCCAAATCTTTCAAAGAGTTTATTTCTGGCCGCACAAACACATGCACCTCTGACGGCGCAAGATTCGCAATGTAGCTGATCCGCTCCAGCACGCGCGGCACTTGCTCGACTTTGTCAAAATGCTCGAGGGTGTCACCGAACACAATCGCGGCATCGACGCCTTTCAGCATCAGCAGGTCAGCCATGTTATCAAAAGGACCGCGCGTCACGATTGGCAACACCCGCATTTTGTCGCCGTCGTCCAACACGCGGGCGATTTCAGCGGCTAAACGCAACGGTGCACCTTCAGTGCGACCACCAGCTAGACCAACCGTCCATTCGTTCAGTCGCTGTTTACCGGCGGCCGACCAGTCAGTCTTGGACTGTTGGGCCTGAACGATCGTCGGCAGCAGCAGCGCCACCGCCAGCACAGTTTGACGCAAAGTCCGTCTCGTAAGATACGCTATCATGTTGACGATTCCATCCTGTCGTTTCCCCTACAGCCCAGCTTCAAAGTCTAGCCACTCCCAGCGAGTGGGCACCACGCCACCGGCGCGGTGCCCACGCACAGGTCACGGACGAATGTACGCGTAACCTGATTTCTGCAGCTCCATCAGCGTGATCACCCCTGACGGCACAGACTTGGCTTCGCTGACCAACTCGACCTTTTTGCCTTCGGCCTTTGCCATGTTGTCTTGTGTGTTCGTGCAAGCCGCGAACTTGAGATTGGCGTTTTCAAGCGACATCGTCGAGATGCGCTGCTTCACCGTGCTCGTATCGGCCCGCAGCATGTGCAAGCCAGGGCCGTACGTTACAACCTGAACGTCCACCGTTTCATTCTTGGATTTGTAGTGGTTGAGAACGTTCTGGGCGTTGTTGAGCGCCAAGTTCATCGTCGCGGGGTCATTGACGTTGACCTGGATCGCCACTTTATGCGTTGCGGTTTGCGCTACTGCTGGCTGCATCGCACAGCCAAGCATTGCGACGATCGCGACGGCAGCATTCATGAGTAGTTTCATTCTGATAACCCTTCTAGGTTTTGTTTTGTGTTGTCGTTTTGAAAGTTTGATCGTCCCGTAAAGTTCTCTGCAACTTCAACTGTCCCGTCGGCGCCTCCTTGTTATCGTTGACCCGACAATTGCTGAATACGACCAGCTAGGCCGGTGGCTCCAAGTTTTTCGGCGCGCTGATACCATGCTCGAGCGATTGCAGGATCGGGTACCACACCTATCGTCGCAGATCCTGGAGCATTTATGACAGCAGGATCAAACGTACGGGCCATTTCGATTGCCGCTTCAGCCGAATTGTCGTCGGCACTCCGTTCGAAATAGGCGCGCGCGGCGACGATATTGTTTTGTTTAACCAGAATTCGACCGCGAGCTAGGTACCGCCCCGCGTCACTAGTTGTCGATGTTGGCGGCACCACCGGGGCAGCCGCCACTGCGGGGAGCGCCGCCGCAGGTGCCAAAACCACTGCGGGCGCTGACGCCACTGCAGGCACTGGCACCAACCGCTTTGATGGGTCTGCACGCAAGGCATCCGCGCGGTCATACCACTGTTTAGCCCGCTCCGGCTCGGGCGCGACCAGCAGTCGACGCGAAGAAATCGTTGCCGGATCGAACGTTGCACCCATTTCACGTGCTGCGTCGGCGTTACCGTTCTCGGCGGCACGCTCGAAGAACAACCGGGCGGCAACGACATCCCCGTTTGTTAGAAATTGTCGACCCCGCGTCAACATGCGTCCCGCATCGACACTTGAGGCCTCTGCGGCTGACTTAGACGCATCAGCTTCAGCTTTGCGTTTGACTTCCGCCGCTGCAGCAGCGCTGGCAGCCGCTGCTCGCACCGCTTCTTCGTCGGCGCGGCGTTTGCCGTCTGCGGCGGCGGCAGCAGCAACACGCTTGGTCTCCTCATCAACGCGACGCTTGGCGTCAATTTCGGCAAGTCGCTTCGCGTCTGCAGCGGCAGCGGCAGCCGCGACACGCTTGGCCTCGTCATCGGCCCGACGCTTCGCGTCAATTTCAGCAAGTCGCTTCGCGTCAATTTCAGCAAGTCGCTTCGCGTCAGCTTCGGCAGCAAGTCGCTTCGCATCAGCTTCCGCAGCAAGCCGTTTGGCGTCAGCTTCTGCAGCGGCGGCAGCAACGCGTTTGGTCTCCTCATCAGCTCGTCGTTTGGCGTCGGCAGCGGCGGCCAGTCGCTTGGCCTCGTCGTCGGCGCGCTTGCGTGCATCGGCTTCGGCGGCGACACGACGGCTCTCTTCTTCGGCACGCCGTTTCGCATCAGTCTCGGATGCTAACCGGCGCGCTTCCTCGTCAGACTTCCGCCGAGCATCCACTTCAGCGGCTGTGCGCTGCGCTTCCTCATCGACTTTACGCTTTGCCTCGGCCTCAAGGGCGGCGCGACGGGCGTCAGTCTCGGCCTGGCGCTTGGCTTCGGCTTCGGCACTGGCGCGCCGCGTCTCTTCTTCAACCCGGCGCTTGGTGTCATCGACAGCTGCTGGCGGTGGCGCTGATCCTGGCAATCGCCGGTCATCGGTAAAACTTGGCAGACCGGTCGTTGACGTCTGCGCCAGCGCTGAAATCGACATGATGCCCGTACCGACCAGACAGCTGCCCAGCAGCGCCGCGCGATACAGTAATTTCACCTTCTGATGTGGCTCCCGCATACTCATTACTCCTTTAACCGTGCAATCGCGTCATCAACACCACGGCATCCCCCCGCAGCTTTAGCAGCAGTAAAGTATCCTAGTGCCGTGGTTTTGGTCGCCACCACACCGAGCCCTTTTTCGTGAACTGAACCCAAAAAGCACGACGCCACCGGATCACCTTGAGCCGCCGCAATTTCCCAGATCAGACGGGCTTTCGTATAGTCGGGCGGGCCCGAAGCCGGCGCTGCATAGGTTGACCCCAACTGCGTCAAAGCCCATTTCACTTCGTCCTGGTTCAACACCAGTGCCAGCGACTTGCGCAGCCAGAACGCACTTTCGTGGCGATCCGCCGCCGCGCCATGCAGCCCTTCGTCGGCCAGTCTCAGCGCCGTCGTCAGATCGGTATCAACCGCCGAGCGTCCGCGCGGCGATACCTTATCGAGAGTGAAAACGTCCTTCAGCGTGATCGCCGCCTCAGTCGCCGTGCGCTGCTGTGTCAGCCCTGCATTGGGAGCAGCGGCGGCCGTTGCCGCTGTGGCGGCGAGGGACGCCGTGGTGACCGATGCCGTTGTAATGTTCTGCGTCCTGGAGGCCTGAATGTCGGCCCCAGCTGGCTTGCGCAGTTCGGTGCGAATGCCGTTCCAGGCCAACCAGCTCAAGCTTACTGCCGCCAGGAAGCCAAGGCTGAGCGACATGATTTGGCGGCGCTGCGTGTGTTTCGAGTCCTTGCCCAGTGGCAACATCTCCGGCCCCGCATCGCCCCCGGCCGCCCCCGGCTCACGCCGCACCATGTTGCTACCCGCCGTCGACGTCAGCCGCAGACTGCCATCTGAATGGCGCGCGGCGGCAATCGGGTCCTCAATCGTGACCTCGATCGTTGAGGTCGTGGTCGATGCCGGTTTTAGCGGCGTTGTGGCACCGAGGCCATTGGCCCAGCTCGAGCCGGAGATCTCCGGTGAACTGCCGCGCGTTTTAGGTTCGTTTTGGCTTGCTGCCGCCGATTTAGCGTCTTTGCTCATAGCGTCCCCCCCTCTCGGCTGCAGCGACGACAACGAGGCCGCGTCAGACCGTTCCTTGCGAAGTTTTTCCGCTTGGGCCTCAGCCTGTAGCCGGGCCAGTCGCTCCGCTTCAGCCGTTGCCGCTGCTTCCTCGCGTTCGCGCCGCAGCCGCTCAGCGGTTGCAATCTCGGCCCGCAGTTCGGAGGCGCTCATGATCACCTGACCACGACGCGGGGCACTGGACACCGGCAGATTAGGCCACCGCAGATCGGCGCTGATGGACGCCGACGGAATTGACACCGTCACCGGTGTTCCTGGCTGCAGGCCTGCCGCATCGACGATGTCCGGTCCGACCAGAATTTCAACACCGCGGCTGGTCACCCGGGTTTCTTTCGGCGCGCGCTCCCCCGACGGCCAGTCGGCGGCTACTTCCGGCAGCGCATCATCGACCGGATCAATCCGGAACTTCGCTTGCGGTGGCAGCAACCACAGGCCATGCAGCCGGATCACGGCATGTCCACCATGCGGAAACCGGGCGTCTTGAACCACTTCAACGGTAACTGCACTCACGGCTCAACCTCCAAAGGACTTGCGAGGAACCCAGCGAGCAACTCGCCCAGCTCCCGATCTCGATCAGCGCCACCCGTCAAATGAGCAGCGGCGGCAATATTTGCTTCCACTAAACTTGCATAGGCACCAGCCCAGTCACGGGTCCCGGGGTCAAGGCCCGCCAAACCAGAAGTCAAACTCAATGCACGGGCCGTGCCTGAAACCGCGAGGCTACCGCCGAGCTGCCCACTTTCTCCGGTCCGATCACTCGACCCGCCATTGGCCGGAACAGGTGCGAGATAGTGTTTGCCAGCCCCACCAGAAATCTGACCAGCGTGCTGAGGTAAATTCTGTCCCGGTAGTGCCAGCCGCTCAACATAACAGCCGATGATGCGCGCGGCTGCGGTCGCGAAATAGGGTTCCGCCAGCGGCTGCTGCGTGGGTGCCTGTGCCGCCCGGTAGAACGTTTCAGCGAGATGTGTGGCGATGCCGAGGCGCATCGCCCCAATCGTGATCTCATCAATGATGTGCTGCAGCACCGGCTGCGAAAGACCCACGCTGCGGCAGAACCGGGCCGACCGCGCGACCTGCCGGATCGCTTGCAGCCAGTACTCAACCGTCGCCACCGCCAGCCGCTCGCAGGTGGTTGGATCAAGCGGCCGCCCCCGGCTCGCGCTTAAACTACCGGTTGTAGCTGCACCGGTATGCCGGGCACCGAAATACAGTACGCGCAACTCAGTCTCGGTAACGCCCAGTCCGAGCTGCAGCACGTGCATGCGATCCGCTTGCGCCACACGGTTCAGCCGCCCTTGGGCAACAATCGCAAGCTGCCGCCGCCACTCGGCGATCTGCGACGGGTCGTTCGAGAGATGCAGACGCAACAACCGGGACCGCAACCGCCGCCGCAAGTCGACCAGATGCGTATTCAGCTGCCGATGCTTGGCCGAGGCCTGCACCGCCGGTGTCAACCCAGACAGCAGATGCCCGATGCCGCCGTCCGTGGCGGCGGTTGCGCCGAACCACGTCAAACCAGGATTTTCAACGTGACGGGCAAGATTAGGTGCCTTCAGCACCGTGTTGGCATCAAGTCCATCAGCTGCGGTCGTCACCGGGGCTAATACCGGCGTCAAAGCCAACATCGCTCCCGGACCCTTTGTCCCGGATTGGGTCGCGGTGCCGTCTTGACCGTCCCGGTTTGGCGGACGCTGGCTCAGATAGATGTTGCGAAACGCCCGTCCCGGGCTCCATTCCAGCGGCCATTCCTGGTCGGCACCAATATCATCAGCCAGTTTCGCGCCGAGTTGGTCACCCCAGCGCTGCGCCGCTTCACGGACTGATGCCGCGCCAGCCTGCCCACCGGTTCCGGGTCCAACATCGCGGCTCAGCAGATCCAGCTTGGTACCAACGATGAACAGCCCAGTTTGCAAACGCTCACGCTGATGCGGTTCGCTGCCCTGCGCGGTCTCGATCCATTCGGCAATCGCTGGCGAAATATCGTCATCGTGAGCCGACAGTGGATCAACGCACACCACCAGACTGGTGATGTCGTGGCGCTGGCAGGCGCGCTCCAGCAGGTACGACGCCTTGGTATAGGCAAACAGCGCCGTTCGGTCGGCCATGGCAGCACCAACCGACTCGGGCTCGGCCCCACCATCATCCGGATCAAAATCCACCAGTGCCGGGGGGCTCGGGAACTCCAGGATCTGCGCCGGTTTCAGCGCCGCCAGCTGCGGTGATGCCAGCCGCAACGGCAATTCCGCCGCCAATCCGGCGATCACCGACCGCTCAACTTCGGCAATTTGACCATAACGGCCAGCAATCCGCAGCTTCTCATCCCCGCCCTGCCCGGGCTCCGCACCCAGCGCCTGCAATGTCGCCGCCGCCACGATCGAGCGTGGATGCGACACCACCCAGCCGGTGCCCCGCTCTTTGGTCGCCAGCGCGTCGATCGGGGCGAACACCTCGGGGGCATGGCCGAGCCGCTCAAGTCCATCACAAAGCCGTCCGAACAGGCGGCTCAGACCCGGCTCCTCGTTCCACAGCAACGCCAGCAAACGGCGGCGCTCTAGGTCGGGCAAGTGGGCCGCCAGTTCGCCCAGCTGATCCCAGTAGCCGCCCGCCGCCAACGCCCGCAACGTTGCCGACTCCGGATAGAACCCGTGCAAGTGATCACGCAGATCAACGATGTCCCGTGCCGACAAGCCAACAACAGACTGGGCAATCAAAGCCCGCTCCGCCAGTCCAAACGCTTCGGCAATGCGGGCGGCCATCGGCGGCTGCCGGTGAGCTGCCGGAAAGTGCGTATGATAGCTGCGCGCGATAATCCGCACCAGATCCGTCTGGCTCAACAGACCTAGCCGCACCGGCAGGCCTTTAGGGGCCACCGGCCCTTCAACCGCGCTGAACCGCAGCACCAAGCCGATGCCCGGATGGCCTGCGCCATCGGCTGTCGGTAACACCCCGTCGATGACGTTCAGATCAATCTGGCCACCGCTGAATTCGGCCACCAGTGCCTGTTGCCGTAGCGATGCCAGCGCCGCAATCAGCTCGGTTTTGCCCGCACCTTGCGCACCAATCACGCCAACGCTCGGCGGCAAATCAACAGCGTGGCGGATTTCAGCCAGCCGCCCGATGGCACCATCAATCTCATCACGCAGTCCACGGTGCTGCAGCGAATAAGCACGATCATGCTCCAGCCAGCCGAGTAAGCGACCAGCCTGTTCGCCGGTCTGGCGGCACGTCAGAGTGATGCGCTGCACCGGCGTCATGGCTCGCGCTCCGCGCCAGCGTATCGGCGACGCGGCGCGCCGGGATGCAGCGACGTGCTATCGGCCGCCGCATAGCCGTCGCCGTTGAGGCGAACGAGCGTGCCTTGGGTACGGCCGCCGCTATCGGGAGGACTGCTCTCCGGCTGGCGACCATCAGCCAGCAACCG
>JAYSVA010000247.1:0-7970 GCA_043718785.1 Hyphomicrobiaceae bacterium | reverse complement strand
GGGAGGCGCTGATGAAACTTGAAAGCCTCACCAATACCCGGCTGCGTGATGAAGTCGGCAACATTCAGTTGGTGCCGCCAGATAAGCGTGTCAGCGGTCCCGGCGCGTCGGCTGTGATGGCAGCATTCACCCACTGCAGCCCCGCGCGTCAGACAAGGTTTTCGGACGGGAGGTTCGGCGTTTACTACGCTGGCCACAAGTTCGAAACGGCGTTGCTGGAGGTGTCGTTTCACATGGCGCGCTTTCATGCGGCGACCAATGATCCGCCGCTCCGTGAGCAATACCGGGCCTACAAAGGCGCGATCAACAAGATCATGCATGATGTGCGCGGCCCCGGCTTCGAACATCTGCTCGACCCAGTACCAGTATATGATGCCCCGCAGGCATTCGCCGCCATGTTGCGCCAGACGGGAAGCAACGGCATCGTCTACCCCAGCGTGCGCCATCGCAAAGGCGAGTGCATCGCCGCGTTCTGGCCCAACGTCGTGTCGATCCCCGTGCAGGAACGCCACATCGAACTGCGGTGGAATGGCACAGCAATCACAGAATGGTTCGACGGCTCAGCCGGAGTTTGGCAGTCGATGCCGAGTGGGTGATCCTTCCGGTTTTTCGCTTCCCCGGAATCAGATCAGCGCACGCGCTGTTCTGATATCCGGGGTCTTCACCAGTGTGGGGTGGCTAAATCTCGCCTCACATTCAGACGTGAAGATCCCGGATAACCGGATCGAGCTGCGCTCGAAACGGATTCCGGGAAAGCGGGAGGATGGGGCGTTGCGAGTGAAAAGGGTCAACGAGAAGGCTCGTTGGCATAATCGCACTGCGCCAGCGATTTGCGAACAGCAACGCATCGGTTAAGATGCCTGATCTCGTCCCGCCTGAGGCTTTCCCATGTTCATCACCTTTTTCAACGAGCTACGCGCGGCCAAGGTGCCGGTGACGGTGCGGGAATATCTCGTGCTGATGGAGGGGCTCGACCTGGGCGTGCCCGACGGCAGCGTCGAGGAGTTCTACTATCTGGCGCGGACGTGTCTGGTGAAGGACGAGCGCCATCTCGACAAGTTCGACCAGGTGTTCGGGCACGTGTTCAAGGGCCTCAACCTGATGTCGGAGGCGGCCCATCCGGCCATTCCGGAGGAGTGGCTGAAGAAGTTGACCGAGTTGTATCTGTCAGACGAGGACAAGGCCAAGGTTGCCGAACTCGGCGGCTGGGAGAAGATCATGGAGGAGCTGCAAAAGCGGCTCGCCGAACAGAAAGGGCGGCATCAGGGCGGCTCGAAGTGGATCGGCACCGGCGGCACCTCGCCGTATGGGGCCAACGGCTATAATCCGGCGGGCGTCCGGATTGGCCAAGCCACCAACCGCAACAACCGCGCCATCAAAGTCTGGGACCAGCGCGCCTATCGCGATTTCGACGATCAGGTGGAATTGGGTACGCGCAACATCAAGGTGGCCCTGCGCCGCCTCCGCCAGTTCGCCCGCACAGGTAGCCCGGATGAACTCGATCTGCCCGCCACCATCAAGGGAACCGCGCACAAGGGCTATCTCGACTTGCAGATGCGCCCTGAACGGCGCAACGCTGTTAAAGTGCTGATGTTCCTCGATGTCGGCGGCTCCATGGACGGGCACATCCGCCAAGCTGAGGAGCTGTTTTCAGCGGCGCGCGGCGAGTTCAAGAACCTGGAGTTCTTCTACTTCCACAACTGCCCCTACGAGTACGTCTGGAAGGACAACAACCGCCGCTGGACTGAGCGGACATCCACTATGGACGTGCTGCACAAGTACCCCGCCGACTACAAAGTGATCTTCGTCGGCGACGCCTCGATGAGCCCGTACGAGATCGTCCAACCCGGCGGCGCGGTCGAGCATATGAACGAGGAAGCCGGTGAAGTCTGGCTGCGCCGCATGACCGACATCTACCAGCACAGCATTTGGCTTAACCCGGTGCCGGAGACGCATTGGGGCTGGACCCATTCCGTCCGCATGATCCGCGACCTGATGGGGCAACGCATGTACCCGCTAACCCCCGGCGGGTTGGATAAGGCGATGCGGGCGCTGATGCGTTGATGGGGCTCAGACTATGCGGATGTCGCTAATCACTTTGTGCGGGTCGATGACTGCAATCTGCACGTGCGTTCCGCTGAAAAAATGACTGTTCTCATATGGCTGCTTTCCAATCGTAAAGGCACCACGGACGCTCGCGACGTCCTGACCGTTTTTCCGCAAGTCGGCAACGAGGGCATCTATCACGAAGTTATCGGCAAAGTGATCCAGAGGATCAGATTCGGGTCGTCTTGGCTCCTCGTAGTCGCAGATCTTAAGGAGTCGCCCAGCATGTGTCTCCAATTCAGGCCCATCTTGCTTCGGGATGCTTTTTAGCTTTGCTGCAATGTTCACCAGAACCAATTGCCAAGCAGGCGAGCATAGGTCGATGTTCCCAGTCAGATCAACGTCTGCCGAGATGACGGCAGTTGCTGACGGCGAGCCGAACATTCGCGTCAATACGTTCGCCCGATCCAGCGCCCGCAGATAGGCGTCTTCATAGTTTTCCTCGAAGAAGTAGAAGCCCCTCCCAAGCCAGTTTCCCGGCTTATTCGAGAGTTCAGGCACATCACCGTTCGCCAGCTTCTCTGCTGACGCGCGCGTGGTCCCGTGGAAGCCACGGACCGTCCGCTTTAGCTGCATCCCCGCCCCACAATTACTTTAGATCGACGCCTACTCGACGCGCCCCGAATTTTCGGGCTGCGTCGTCAGTTTGCAGTTTCATCCCTCGAACCGACCTTCTTCACAATCTTGCCGCTGTTCTCAGCGAGGTCCTTGGCCACTTTCAGGCCGCGGCCCGCAAACTCGCGGACTTCCTAAATCACGTTAATCTTCTGCCTTCTCGATTTCTCCTCGTCGACCAACCGAGATTGGAATCCCGACCCGCTCTTGCCAACGTCATGCAGCTCAAGTGCAGCTTTAAGCTGAGGTGCCCACTTCGCCATGCTTTCCTGGAAGAGGCGATGTCCGTCGCCAGCCCCTTCCCGTGCAAGTTCAGCGCCTTCTTCAGGGGCATAGCGCTTCCACCGCTCAAGAGCAGCTGCAGCACCGCAGTCGTAGCCCAATTTGGCGCTCATTTCACGCGCCATTGCCCGCATTTCTTCGCGCGTCAGGATTTGGGGTTCGTCCGTTTGCATGGGAGGCTCAGGTTGCGATCCAGTGTGGCATAGTGTGCGGATTCATTCAGGAATAGCCGAAATTCCCAGAAAACACAACTCACGACCACGGGCTCTAAGGCGTTAAAACGCAGCGCAACTGATCGTCGCTCGGCTGAGTAACCATCTTTTAGTGACCGCCGGGTTACACTGATGCGACGTGTCCGTTCGTGTTGGGTAATTGTCATGGCCATCCAGTCTTCTGCGCCCCCTAAAACTGGATTTGGCAAACGCGGCCGGGTCGAGCTTAATGGCACGCCCCAGCCCAGCAGTGGATCGCGCTTCTCCGTGCCGAAGTGGGCCATGGTCGGCGTTGCGGTCATGGTGGTGTGCGCCATGATGGCAACCAGCGGTGGCGGTGGGATCGGCAGTGGCGGCCTGCTCGGCGGCTTATTGGGTGGCATGCTTGCCGGCAAGTTGATGCAATCAGCCAAAACCCCATCAGCACCAATGGCAGGACCAAGTGCTGCACACGCTGGTGCTCCTACGGCCCACGCCCCGCCCGCCAACCACATTGCGCGCGGCGGCTTCGGCGCTACCGGGGCAACGGCTGCTGGCGCGGCAGGATAAGCGCCATGCAACGGATCGACGTCCCAGAACGGCCCAACTGGCGGCAACGCGCCGCCGACCTCGGCTTTACGTTCCATTCGCCGGATGGCCAAACCTATTGGGACGAGCGCGCCTATTACGCTTTCACACTGGCGCAGATCGAGCGTGATATCGAAGCGCCGACGGCCGAGCTGGAAGCGCTCATGCTGCGCTTGGTGGAGCGCGTGATTGGCGATGATGCGCTGCTGCGTCGTCTCGCGATTAAGCCGTCGGCGTGGCCCATCATCCGCACCAGCTGGCAGCGCCAAAGCCCATCGCTGTATGGCCGGTTTGACTTCTCTTATGACGGGTCCGGCCCGGCCAAATTGCTCGAATACAATGCGGACACACCGACCTCGCTTTATGAGGCCGCAGCATTCCAATGGTTCTGGCTGGAGGACCAAATTGCAGCGGGTCAATTGCCGCCAACGGCAGATCAATATAACTCGATCCACGAGAAATTGGTGGCCCGCTTTGCGCAGCTATCCGGTCAAGGCCTGCTGCATTTGACGGGCGTCGCCCAATCGCCAGAAGATCGTGGCACCGTCGCCTACATTGAGGATTGCGCGCGCCAGGGCGGATTTACGACCGAGTTTATCGATGTCAGCGATATCGGCCTGGGCAGCGATGGCCAGCTTTATGATCTCCAAAACCGCCCAATCGAGCGGCTGTTTAAGCTGTACCCCTGGGAGTGGTTGTTTGCTGAGGATTTCTCGCGCTCACTGATGACAACGCGCACGGCCATGCTGGAACCGGCTTGGAAAGCCATTCTCTCCAACAAGGGCATTCTGCCGCTGCTGTGGGAGATGGCGGAGGGCCATCCCAACTTGCTGCCAGCCTACTTCGCTGACGATCCGCGCGCGTCGAGCCTGGGCCACGGCTATGCCCGCAAGCCCCTCTACTCCAGGGAGGGCGCAAACATCGAGCTACACCAGGGCGGGCAGCTGCTGGACACCCAAACCGGCCCCTACGGTGCGGACGGGTACATTGTCCAGGCGTTAGCGCCACTGCCAAAGTTCGGCGACAACCATGCGGTGGTCGGCTCCTGGGTGATCGCTGGCGAACCGGCGGGCCTCGGCATGCGCGAAGACACCAGCGCCATCACCAAGAACACCTCTCGCTTTGTCCCCCACGCGATTATTGGCTGAACAAGCATTCCGTTCCCTGTGGACGGCACTGATGCTCTGAGTTCACTGTGATTGTAGCATAAATACAACCCGACACCATCATTGTTACATTCTGCAATTATTGCAGTTGAATGTTCAGTCTGAGCAGCTAGTTTGCATTCAGTTGTCTGTGATTGTGTAGAGTGAGGGGCGTAAATATGAAATTCAAATCGTTTTTGACAGCGGGCGCAGTTGCGGCGCTCACAGCACTGGCTTCCACCAGTGCAACCGCACATGACCCTAAATTTGGCGGCGTCTACATCGGCGCCCATCTCGGCGGCGGCTGGGGCAAAGCCGAAGCAACAGATGTGGGCGTTATCGGGCTGTTTACCCCGGTTGGGAACGGCACGTTTGACTTAAAGCAATCCGGCTTTCTCGGCGGCATCCAGGCGGGTGTCCAGCAGCAGTTTGGTCAAATCGTCATTGGCGGGGAGCTGTCGTACTCCGGTACCGGCATCAAAAAGACGATCGCCAGCCCGTTTTTCCCTGCCACTGATGAGGCAAGCTTTGCCATCAGCGGCTTGATCGCAGCCACGGCCCGCCTTGGCTACGTCAGCGGCAACATGATGCCCTACATCAAAGCTGGTCTGGCAGCGGCGGATCTCAAATTCGCGGCCAACGTCAAGGGCGCGCCCGTTAGCTATGAAAATACCAGCAAAAGCGTCGGCTTCACCATGGGTGTAGGCGTCGACTACAAAGTCTCGACAAACCTCGTGGTCGGCCTCGAATACGACTACTACAAGTTCGGCTCGACCGACAACTCTGGCCAGAACAGCCTCGGCTTGCCGGAGCAGTACAGGACCAGCGCCAGCCTGAACACGCTGACGCTGCGCATGAACTATCTGTTCGGCCAAAAACACTGAGCTGGCGATATCTGGCTGCGCCGCAGCCAGGAACCTTCAGCAGCACGCCAAACCGCCCCCAGCAATGGGGGCGGTTTTTTGCGCCACCCCGCAGCCGCAATACGGCCCCGACACCACCCGAATCGAGGTTGCATTTAGGGATCGTTAGGCGAATCAGCAGCATGGTCATCTGCAGCCGATGATGCCACACTCGTTCTGCTGATCTAGGGGATTTCAAGATGTCGACCCGTGTACTCCAAACCCTGCGTACCCCAGCCCTGCATCCGGAGCTGCGCGGCGCTCGCGTGCTCGTCACCGGCCTGACCTCAGAACGCGGCTACGACATCGCCCGTGGCTTTGCTGATGCCGGGTGCCGCCTGATCATCCATACGTCCGAACAGAACGCCACCACCGACGCGATGTTGGAATTATTGGCCAACGGTGACCACGATGTGGCCGCCTTGCACGTGCCGTTGACTAGCAACGACGCGGGCGTGCGCCTGGCGCAGTCTGCCGCGCAAGCCTTCGGTGGCATCGATTGCGTGATCAACCTGATCGACACCCCAACCGAGCCGCTGTCACCGCACGCCGACTACGACGAGCTCGAAGATTTGGTCTCGCGCACGTTGGGACCGGTCTGCCTGATCACGCGCGTTGCCGCCAATCGCATGCGCACCACCTGGGTTGAGGGCCTGATCCTCAACATCCTCACCGGCGATGCACCGATCAACGATACCGAGGCGACGCTGCAGGCGCTGCTGCGACAGGCCCTCGGCGCGATGACACGTGGCGAAGCCCGGGCCCGCGCAAGCGACGGCATCCGCATCAACGCGATTGCCCCGTTGGGTGCGAGCCTTGATGGCCGGAGCGCTCCCGATGTGCTGTCGTCAGAGTCGGATATCGCCGCACTCGCCCTGCACATGGCGTCGAAGCGCGGCCAGACCATGACCGGCATGGTGTTTGATGCCGCAGGCGTTGCGTCGCGCCGTTGCCGCTAAACTAACAGCGTTCAGATTAGTAGGAGTAGGCAATCATGAGCACACTGCGAATTCTCGGACGCGCCAATTCTTTCAATGTCCGCAAGGTACTGTGGGTCAGCGATGAGCTCGGCCTCACCTACACCCGCGAGGACTGGGGACGCGGCTTCCGCCCCGCCTCCGACCCGGAATTCTTGGCGCTGAACCCGCTCGCCATGGTGCCATGCGTCATCGACGACGGCCATGTGCTGCGCGAGTCCAACACCATCATCCGCTACCTCGCCAGCAAGTACGGTGCGGGGCGCGGTGGTGATGTGCTGTATCCGGCCGACCCGTTACGGCGCGCTGGCATCGAGCAGTGGATGGACTGGGCCAACTACGAAACGTCCATTTCGTTACGCGGCGCATTTCTTGGCGGCGTCCTCAACGAAGCGCCCTGGAACAACCCCTGGTTCATCGAAACGGGTCGTCGCCAGATCGCCAAAGAAGTCGGCCAGCTTGACGCGCGCTTAGCAACCGTCGGACCGTATGTGACCGGTGCTGACTTCACCCTCGCCGACATCCCCATCGGCCTCGTCGTCAACCGCTGGTTCGCCCTCATGTTCGACGGCAAACCCGACTACGTGAATGTCGCGCGGTATTTCGAGCAACTGAGCACCCGGCCCGCATATATGCAGCATGTGCGGAACGGGCTGCCTTAATTAGGTCGACCGCAGGAAATTAGAAACTGTCCCCGATATTCACGGCCCGGCGTATTGCGCCCTGTTGTCACCCAGTCGCGGCGGAAGGCGCGAGGGGGCTTTTCCGCCCTACGCGCTAGATGATCACGACTCCGCCACAGCGTCGCGTATGGCCAAACCGTAGGGCGCAATAGCCCTCTTGCGTATTGCGCCGTCTCTCCGCGCATTCCGTAGCGGCGGCAGAAGCGGAGGACGTCCCATCAGCATTTCGCCCGGTCCAGGAAAATATAGGTGACAGTATCCTATTATTTACTCTCCCATGGTGACATGAGAAAATATAGGTGACGAAAATATAGGTGACAGTATCCTATTATTTACTCTCTCATGAAGAAGTATAATAAAGACATATAGGTGGCAGTAATAAGGCCTCCTCGCCGTTTCGAGTGGGTAACGTGACCGCGCCGCCGTTCTTTCTGTCTTCGGGTCCATCCCTTTGTTCGATCTGAAGACCATCCCTTCGCCC
>JAYSVA010000246.1:0-3587 GCA_043718785.1 Hyphomicrobiaceae bacterium | reverse complement strand
AAAGTCTGAGTTCGCCCGGATCGTCGCCGTTGACTCGATCAACGATCTTGCCTTGCTCTCCTCATCATGGCGGCAAAGCAATGTCCCGCACCTCAAATCAGGCGTGCGGACTGGTGAGGCCATAGCTGTGTTTGGCTTTCCGCACATCGGGGTCTTGCCGAGCACGGGCAACTTCACACTTGGCAACGTGACCGCCACGGCGGGCTTGGGTGACGATAGCCGGATGCTGCAAATTTCGGCACCCGTTCAGTCCGGAAACAGCGGCGGCCCACTCATGGATCAGAGCGGCAATATTGCAGGCGTCATCGTGTCGAAACTGAACGTCCTGAGCATGCTCAAGAGCAGTGGTGATCTCCCGCAGAACGTCAACTTTGCCATCAAGGCTTCGGTTGCCCGGACCTTTCTTGAGACCAACGGCATTGTTCCTCATGCCAGGGCGGCGGCAGCGCCATTGTCCGCACCGGACCTAGCCGACGCTGCCAAGCTGTTCACGGTGTTCATTGCCTGCAAGGGCTGACGTTTCGACGATGCGTTTTTTGAGGGGTTTCATGGTACGGATTGGGTTCGCCGCATTCGGATTTTTGACGATGGCCGCTGCGACTGGTTCGCATGCCCAGATTGCGGCCTGCGTTGTTCAAGACCCGGAACCGCCGCTGAATGTGCGATCCGAGCCGAACGGCGATATTCTTGGGCGGCTGGACAACGGCACGCCGGTAATTCAGCTTGGCGCTGCCCCGTCAGATGCGCGCTGGGTTCAGATCGCCGCGCGAAGCAATGGCGGGATCAAGGCAGTCGGGTTCGTCGCTGTGCGGTACTTGAGTTGCACGGCCAGCGCGTCCGTGTTGGCGCAACTGGCATGCCCGGACCTTTGGACGCTCCGCAACTCGATGTTCAAGGCCGCCGGGTACTGCTTTCAAACCGAACGCGCAACGGTGGCGTTTGGCAACGACGGTTGCGAGCACGCTAAGCTTGGCGACCTGGAATTCAGTCCGTCGCAGCGCGTGAGCCTCGGAGAGATTCAACGACTTGAGCAATCGAGAGGTTGTGACAGTCCGACCGTCGTGGCGTCGGCAGCGCCACCAAGGCAGCCTGCAATAGCCGAGCCGCCGCGCGCCGCTGTTGCCCCGCGCAACCCGATGGTGCCGAGGGAGCAACTGTTGCCCGTTGTTCATGCTGTCTTGGGTGATGCTGGGATCACGGAATACAAGATATTGGCACCGGCGGCGAACGACGCGGCGATGGTCAGTTGGGTCTATGCCGACGGCGGTTACGCGGACTTGCAGGCGTTGCCGCCAAAGTCCGGTGCCAAGATCGGGGATGTTGCCAACGTCTCGATCAGCCGCA
The DNA here is from genome assembly GCA_043718785.1 of Hyphomicrobiaceae bacterium. Lineage (GTDB taxonomy): Bacteria > Pseudomonadota > Alphaproteobacteria > Rhizobiales > Hyphomicrobiaceae > JAYSVA01. The sequence continues at coordinate 2,243 of JAYSVA010000246.1, read as the reverse complement.
GCGCGGAAGCCTGCAAAGGCGAGTTCGCCAGCGCACGCGGCCAGTCGCGCTTCCACATGGGCAACGAGATTTTGAAGGTCGAAACACGTTGCCGGGCAGGCGACGGCGTGACGGCGGTCACCTATTCCGTGGTTGAACTGCCAAGCGGCGTGTTGCTGCGCTTCTCGCACTGGACCACGGGTGAGCCGACGCCATCCGAGCCCAAAGCCGAGCGTTCGTTGCGTGTCGAGAACGCGACCTTGAAGTACATCAGCAGCGCCAAGTCAGGCTTGGACCGATAGGGGTTAGTCATGCGTCTTCTGGTTGTTGTCATGGCGGCTTTGAGCTTTGCCGGTTGCGCGAAAACGTCGGCTATTCCGCTTGCCGGCGATACGATCTCGATCACGACCAGCGCGGCACCAATGTGCGGTGCGGCTGGTGCTCAGACTGTTGCGGCAAGGCAGGCAGCCGTTGAAACGATCCGGCGGGGTTTTGATAGCTATCGGATCGTTGATGGCCAGTATCAGAACAGCATCGGCGTCGTTGGGCACACGCCCATCACCGCGAATTCGACGGGCAGCGCCTATGCATCAAACGGCATGGTGTACGGACAGTCGAGAACGACGTACTCGGGCGGGCAACCGATCATTGGGGGTAGCCACAATCAGGCGTTGATCGTGAAAATGTTCAAGGATGGCGATCCCGCCGCTGCGAATGCCATTTCTGCACGCGCCACCCTTGGCCCGAAGTGGAAAGAAGCAGTCGAAAGCAACAGCGCGACGTGCATGTAGTCGCTGCTGATCGGCTGCTACAATTGACCGTCAGTGACGTCACTGACGGGGGCCTGTAGCGGCCTATAGCTCTTCGCCTTCCACACCAGTTGCCATGCACGGCAAGCCCCGGCTCTTGCCATCGATCTCGTTAAGCCACGACACGACAAGATGCGTCTCTGTCAGTGCGCCGTCAGGATCGCCTGCAATCACGGTGCGGTCGCCGTAGCGCTTGGGGTTGAGCTTCGCCGCGTACCACTTGCGCGCGTCAATCCGCACGCGGGCCTTGTTCGGGTCCGGTTCGGTGTCGGCGATGTTGATCACTTCGTCGGCGATCATGTCGGCCCGCGCCTCGCGCGCGTGCGCGTACATGAGGCGAAAGTCGTCATGCGCCTTGAACCAGCGGTAAACAGTGCGCCGGTCGGGCATGTCGGCGTCGCGGCAGATGTCGGCTAGAATCGCCCCGTCCATCACGCGGGCGCAAATCGCGTCGGCGCAATCAGCCGTGAAGCTGGTCGGCCGTCCCAAAGCTGTCGCTGTGGCAAGTGTGGCGTTCATGCGCGCGTTCCGGTTAGTGGATGACACGGGACGCAACGACATATGGATTGTATTACAACGGTTTTCGGTTGCCGATCAAGTTTCAGGCGGTTTCGAGCTGCTGTTGTGGATCGTTGCTAGCATGGCGCGTACCCGAGCCTCCGCCGCGTCTGCCTCCGCTTCCGCCCGCCATACAGAGAACCCTGTCATGATGTTGTATGCCGCGAACCCGACGCCTTCCATAAACCGGCCGAACCTCCCCGGATCGTCCGGTACAAACCGAACCGGCGAATCGGTATTCTTACTGTCGGCTGGCGGCAGGCCATAATGCTTCCGTAACTCGGCAATCTTTGACTGGTGTCGGGCAAGCTCAGACTGGTGTCGGGACAGCTCAGACTGGTGTTGCGCAAGCTTCGCGCGAACTGCCGCCTCAGACAGGAGGGCATACGGCCGGTCCGGATCATGCTGGTACTGGTGCGACCCGTCCGACTGTTCCGGCAAGTCCACTGCCGCCGCTCGTAACTGCGCCCAATTCGCCGACATCGACATCCCCTGACTTTGGTGGATATGATCATACCACGCCAGAAAGATGCGTCAATGAAGGGAGGAATTCGGCTTTCGAGGCTTGCTCAGACATTGGCCGCTGTGAATGACGGCGCGAATATTTGTGACATGGGTCTGGTTCCTCTCGATCAGATGATGCACTGCCAACGGCGCAGCGCGGCGGCGGTCTCGGCAAGGGTTCGGCACACGGCGATCTCTGCACCGGCCCGGATCAGCGCCGCATGCGTGAACTTCTGCGGCTTGGACAACGAACCGCTGGCCGTCTTCAGTTCGAGCCCGAACAGCCGGCTGTCCGCCACAATCAGGAAGTCCGGCACGCCAGCCTTGGTGCCCATGATCGCCAGCTTGTGCCGCGTCGCCTCGCTGCGTTTCTCGCCAGCCGGAAAGTGCGAC